>DATCJI010000456.1:0-1849 GCA_036562835.1 Xanthobacteraceae bacterium
CGGATAAAGGGTGTGGCAGTATCTCTGCTCACCCACCAGCTTTGGAGTCGAGTTGCACTTACTTTGTGAATCCGCGCGGGATAACATGTCGTTCCATCGGACCGCCTACGGCGGCCGGTGAACTTCACGTTAGGGCGCAAAGTTGACGCTTCGCTCGATCCAAGTCGGTGGAGTGGGCAAACCGACCTTGCTCGCCCAGCTCGAGCAGGCTGGCGTGCAACTCAATGCGCTCGGCCGCGAGCTTTTCGCCGATCCACGCTTCATCACCAGGGGGATGTCCGAATTTTTGTGTGAGGCCCACAAAGACTTGTCCACGGCGGCGGGCTCGCTTGCGACGAACGCACGACGCGGTGGGCAAGTCGGCGTCGATCTTACGCGGCCTCCTTGGTGAAGCGATCGTCGTAGATGATCGCAAATTGATTCATTGCCTCTTTCCATTCCCTGGCCGCGCGGCCCCAGTCGGCCGTGATGTTCTTCAGCGCCAGCCAGATCAGCTTCGTTGCCGCATCGTCGCTGGGGAAGTGCCCGCGGCTTTTGATGATCTTGCGCAGCCGCGCATGGATGCTCTCGATCGCGTTGGTTGTGTAGATCACGCGCCGGATCTGCGGCGGGAACGCGAAGAAAGGAATGACGTGGCTCCAGGCACGCCGCCAGGCTGCCGTCACGGTGGGGAACTTCTGACCCCAAGGCCCTTGCTCGAACGCCTCCAGCTGGGCCTGCGCCGCTTCGGCGCTGGCGGCCGTGTAGATCGGCTTGAGCGCGGCAGCCAGCGCCTTGCGGTCCTTCCAGCTGGCGTAGTCCAGCGAGTTGCGGATCAGATGCACGATGCACGTTTGCAGCGTCGTGGCGGGGAACACCGCGCCCACAGCCTCGGGCATGCCCTTCAGCCCATCGGTGACGGCAATGAGGATGTCGTTCACCCCGCGCGTCTTCAGGTCGTTGAACACCTTCATCCAGAACTTGGCACCCTCTGTGCCTTCGATCCACAGCCCCAGGATGTCGCGGCAGCCGTCTCGCTGTACGCCCAGCGCCAGGTAGATCGCCTTGTTGCGCACCACCGCGTCTTGCTTGATCTTCACGCGCAGCGCGTCGAAGAACACCACCGGGTACATCGGCTCCAGCGGGCGCGACTGCCAGGCCGTCACTTCGCTCATCACCGCCTCGGTCACCGAGCTGATGAATTCGGGCGAGACCTCCACGCCGTAGCTCTCCTGCAGGAAGCCCTGAATTTCGCGCATGGTCATGCCGCGCGCGTACATCGCGATGATCTTGTCGTCAAAGGCCGTGAAGCGCCGCTCGTGCTTGGGGATCAGCAGCGGCTCGAAGCTGCCTTTGCGGTCGCGCGGCACGTCCACGCGCAAGGCGCCTTCGCCGGTGAGCACGGTCTTGCCGCTGCTGCCGTTGCGGTGGTTGGCGTCCTCGGCCGGCTGGCCCAGGTGGTGCCCCAGCTCGGCGCTCAATGCGCGCTCGATCAAAGCCTTCTTGAACGCCACCGTCGCCGCGTTCACGGCTTCGCCGGTCATCGGACCGGTGACGAACTGGTCAATCAGCTCCTTCGGGATCTTCGGCAGCCCCGCCGACATCGCAGCTATCGCCGCGTTCTTCTCTTTCGTTCTGCTTGGCATAAATGCTCCGGTTGGTCATCTTATGCCTCACACACAAAAATTCAGGACAGGCTCGACAACAACCATTTTGTCGCGGACAAATCAAACAATTCCCTCATGTCGTAGCACCGGCAAGTCTCGCATTACATCGTTCGACAGTTCTCGATTGCGCTTTGGAGCAACCAGGAGGCCATCTTCTCGGCCTTCTTTCAGCATGTTCTCTAACACGGCCTGCGTATATCTGG
>DATCJI010000462.1:0-1723 GCA_036562835.1 Xanthobacteraceae bacterium
GCGGGTTTGTTCCCAAGCGCGCGCCCGACCATGTTTGCGATCTCGCGGCGCATCTCGTCCGTCATATTCAAGGGACCAAAACCCGACACTCCATCAGGCGCGTTGAAGTCCCATGAATTCTCCGAGAGCCCGACGAAGTTGCGGATTTTCGGGTCGGCGGCCCACGCGCGACGAAGCGCCGCGCGGGTCAATTCCGCAGGAACACCCGGCGCCAGATAGCCGCGGATGTCGGTCTCGCCGGTAATCGATTCGAGCGGCGGGAGCTGGCTCAAATCGAACGGCGGCTCGGCCGGTGCGGCCGCAGGCGGTGCGGACGATGACGGCGCAGCAGCAGATGCATGCTCGGCCGGTCCTTCGTCGGGCTGTGCCTCCGCCGGCGCAGACGCGCGCTTGCGCCGGGACCAGCGCTCGAGGAATGTCTCGCGTTCCTTCATTCTCGTCCTCTCCGAGCAGGCATTCGTCGCGCCAGCGCTTCCGGATCGGCGCGGTCGCGCTGCCGCTTGTAGAATGGCCGGTCCACGTGATGTTGCGCAACGAACGCCTCGATCTGCGTGCGCACGGCCGGGGGCATCGGCACCACGTCCACAATATCATTGCCGGCTTCGGTGAGCGCCTCCCCCTCGGCCGGGTCCGCCGTAACGGCAAAAAGTTCATAGGGGTGCTCGCCTCCCGCCGACCGCAGCGCGATCCAAAGCATGGGGGTCCCCGAGCTCAGATTGCTCTGATAATTTCCGGTTTCGGTGCGGTGAAGCTCAATATCAGCTGCGCCGATGTAGAAAGTCGCGCTGTGGGCCTCCTGTATGAGCATGGTCCACGGTGGGGTCTCCGGCCGCCCCACCAGAATCGAGACTGGACGCCACGTGAAATCGATCCAGGGGCTTGCCGCTCGCCGGCGTTCGACAACGACACCGACCGTAATGGTCGCGAGAGCAGGCGCGATGTTCACGCGACGCGCTCCAGCGCGCGCATGGGCAATCCGGTGATCAGATTTTGTGGTTTCAAACGCAACACGCGGTCGGCATCCATGGCCATGATGATATAAGTGGGCTCTGCGCGCGCTTTCTCAATCAGGAGCTGCTCGTCGCAAAATCGCAAGGCATAAAGCCCTATGATGCGATCGCGCGCGGCCTCGTCGAGCTCTTCGCCGCGCCAAAGGGTGTCCCCGGCTGCGGTGGCCTCGGTGTCGAGCCCGACATACCAGTTAAGCTCGATATCCTTGGCCTCGCTCAGCGCCTGAACGCGCACTTCGACAGCGAGGAGATGCGCAATCCAGCGCTCAATTACTTCGCCGAGGGCCGCAAGTCCGCGCCGTCCCGCGGTGAGGTCGAGGGCCATGTCGAATGCATCGCTCCGCAGCCAATATTCGGCACAATTATTATCATTGAGCACATCGACCTCTGCCGGGGCGGGCAGGTCGAGCATGGCAACGAGCGGGGTTATGGGTTGCGCATGCCTGCTTGTGACGAGCTCTTCGTCAGCGGCAATGAGAGAGCCGTTATGCACCGTGAGCCGTTGCGGCCGGAAGAACAGCTCGGCGGCGCGCAGCACGAACGGGTCCTCGCACCGGTCGAGCAGGTTGCGCAGGATCGCGTGCACCAGCTGATTGATGAAAAGCGGAGGGACGTGAATGTGCTGCCGCACGATCGCGAGATACGCCGCTTCGAGTGTGGTGTGCGAGATGAGATGATCGCGAAACTGGCTCATTACGCTCCAGTTCTCGCGT
>DATCJI010000470.1:0-7529 GCA_036562835.1 Xanthobacteraceae bacterium
ACCAAGCCGTTCAGCCTGCGCCTGCTGATCGCCCGCGTTCGCGCGCTGATGCGCCGCGTGGGCCTGGGCACCAGCGAGGATGTCGCCGCGGGATCGCCCGAGCCCGGCCCGGTGATCGAACGCGGGCGGCTGCACATGGACCCGGCTCGCCACCAGGTGACCTGGGAAGGACGCCCGGTGTCGTTGACCGTCACCGAGTTCCTGATCCTCTACGCGCTTGCCCAGCGCCCTGGCGTGGTCAAGAGCCGCAACGCCTTGATGGACGCCGCCTATGACGATCAGGTCTACGTCGACGATCGCACGATCGACAGCCACATCAAGCGGCTGCGCAAGAAATTCAAGAGCACCGACGACGATTTCGACATGATCGAAACGCTCTATGGCGTGGGCTATCGTTTCAAGGAGATGTGACCCCCGCCCGGTCGCCGCTGGCGCCGGAAACTTGTCCGCTCATTCCCGCGCACTAGTGCGGTGAATTCGAAGTTCCTGTCATTCTGGATGCAAGCTCGGTTAGGAACTTCGAATTCAAAACCGCACTAGAATTAAAAAGTGGCTAGTGTCCCTTTGATTCCGAAGTTCGCATCAGAGGTGCCGCGAGTGCTTGCGAACTTCGGAATCGGGACACTAGTAGCCCGGATTGAGCGGCAGCGAAATCCGGGAGCGTTTTCCCCGGATCTCGCTTTCGCTCGTTCCGGGCTACGTTAACCCGAGGCCGGCAAGCGGCAGATCGCTCGTGCTCAATCGAACGCCGGAAAGTTTTACCACCTCAATCGAGCATCCGCTCGATGATGCGGTGCCGTCCGCACCCAGGCGGGGCCGCGTCGTCGAGCTCCTGCTGCAAAGCTGGTACCTGTTCGTTCGCATCAGCTTCTCGAGCCTGACGCGGCGCATCATCTTTCTCAACGTGACCGGCCTGTTTGCGCTGGTCATCGGTGTTCTTTACCTTTCGCAATTCCGCGCCGGGCTGATCGATGCGCGGGTGCAAAGCCTGCTCGTGCAGGGCGAGATCATTGCCGGCGCCATCGCGGCGTCCGCGACCGTCGAAACCGACACCATCACCATCGACCCGGAAAAGCTCCTCGACCTGCAGGCGGGTGAGAGCTACGGGCCGTCCGAGGAGGCGCTTTCCGGCCTCGAATTTCCCATCAATCCCGAACGCGTCGGCCCGGTGATGCGCCGGCTCGTCTCGCCGACGAACACGCGCGCGCGCATCTACGATCGGGACGGCACGCTCCTTCTCGACAGCAGCAATCTGTACGACGTGTTGCGCTTCGATCTGCCGCCGCCCAGCAAGAGGCCGCGCTGGCTCGAACAGGCCTACGTGGCGATCCGTACCTGGCTCAGCCGGGGCAAGCTGCCGCGCTACCGGGAGCTCGCGGACGGCAAGGGTTACGAAGAAGTTAACAATGCGCTCAAGGGCTTCAAATCCAGCATGGTGCGCATTAATGTCCGCGCCGAGGTGATCGTCTCGGTCGCGGTTCCGGTGCAGCGGTTCCGCGCCGTGCGCGGCTCGCTCATGTTGTCGACGCAGGGGGCCGACATCGACAACATGGTGGGCGCCGAGCGCCTCGCCATTTTCAAGCTGTTCCTGATCGCAGCGGGAGTCATGGTGCTTCTGTCCTTCCTGCTCGCGGGTACGATCGCGGGCCCGGTGCGCCGACTGGCGGAGAGCGCGCAGCTCGTGCGCCGCCGCATCCGCACGCGCGTGGAAATTCCCGATCTCAGTCACCGCCGCGATGAGATCGGGCATCTGTCCGGCTCGCTGCGCGACATGACCGACGCGCTCTATACGCGCATCGAGGCAATCGAGCGCTTTGCCGCCGATGTGGCGCACGAGCTCAAGAACCCGCTCACCTCGCTGCGCTCCGCGGTCGAAACCCTGCCGCTCGCAAAAACCGACGACAGCCGCAATCGCCTGCTCGAAGTCATCAAGCACGATGTGCGCAGGCTCGACCGTCTCATCTCGGATATTTCCGACGCGAGCCGGCTCGATGCGGAAATGCAGCGCCAGGAAGCGCAGCCTGTCGACCTGGCAAAGCTCCTGACCACCGTCATCGGCGTTGCCAACGAGCGCCAGGACGACGGCGTTCGCATCAGCCTCGCTTTCGAAGGCCGGCAAGGCGCGTTCATGGTGATGGGCCACGATTCCCGGCTCGGACAGGTCGTGGACAATCTCGTCGACAACGCGCGTTCCTTCTCGCCGCCGGGCGGCGAAGTGCGCGTCACCTGTCGCCGGTTGCGCAGCGATATCGAGATCGTGGTCGAGGATGACGGCCCGGGCATTCCACCCGAGGCCATGGAACGCATTTTCGAGCGTTTCTACACGCAGCGTCCGGACCAGGACTTTGGTCAGAATTCCGGGCTTGGCCTTTCCATCTCGAAGCAGATCGTCGATGCCCATGACGGGCGCATCTGGGCAGAGAACCGCAAGGCGGCCTCGTTGAGTGCCAATGCTGCCCCCGGCGCGGTAGTAGGGGCCCGCTTCACGGTTCGCCTGCCCGCGATGTAAATGGCGCAAGAAGCGCCGAGCGTGCATGCCTGCGCGGTGCTCGCAGGCCCCCGCGCTGTCCTCATACGGGGAGCGCCGGGTTCCGGAAAATCACGGCTGGTGCTCGGGCTTATTCAGGCGGGACAAACGGGCCTTCTGCCTTTCGCGCGGCTCATCGGGGATGACCGTGTCACGCTTGAATGCTGCAACGGCCGGTTGCTTGTTCGCGCAGCCGCGGCGCTGACCGGACTGCTTGAGATGCGGGGCGTCGGCATCCGCAAGCTGCCGCAGGAGCCGGTAGCGCTCGTGGGTCTCGTCGTCGATCTGGGCGTCGCGGGCGCAGAGCGCCTGCCCATGCAAAACCGCACGGTCATCTGCGGGATAGAACTGCCGTGGCTGGCTTTTCCTGCGGGGGTCGATCCCCTCCCCTGGGTGATCGGGGCTCTCACCAGCATACAGGCAGATTCTTCAAGGTTTTCAGATTGTTAGATTTTGCTAAATCCTGCGCGTCATAGTCGCCGCGGGGGTGGCGATTCGGCCACGGCGCGTCTTTTTCTGCAATGCAAAACGCCGGCCGATTGCCAAGCAGTCCCGCTCTGCCGATATTTATGCGTTGAGGGCGATGTTCTGTTTGTGCGGTGCAGGGTCAGGATGCCCGCGGGGAACTGTATGATCGGTCTCGTTCTGGTGACCCACGGGCGGCTGGCTCTCGAGTTCCGCTCGGCCCTCGAGCATGTCATGGGTCCCCAGCCGCAGATCGAGTCGGTGATGATCGACCCCGATGACGACGTCGAGCAGCGGCGCAAGGACATTATCGAGGCGGTCAAGCGCGTGGACAGCGGACAAGGCGTGGCTATTCTCACCGACATGTTCGGCGGCACCCCTTCCAATCTCGCGATCTCGGTCATGAGCCGGCCCAAGGTGGAGGTGCTGGCGGGGATCAATCTTCCCATGCTGGTGAAGCTCGCCAAAGTGCGCGACGAGTGCCCACTGTCCGAGGCGGTCGCGGCCGCGCAGGATTCCGGGCGCAAATACATCACCATCGCGAGCCGCGTTCTCACCGGCAAATGATCGCAGCAGGCTTGAACGAGAAGGTGACAGCGACCGAGCCAGCTACGCCGAAGGCGATCACGCGCGAGCTTGAAATCTGCAACAAGAAGGGCCTGCACGCGCGCGCTTCGGCCAAGTTCGTGCAGACCGTCGAAAAATTCGATGCCGACGTGAAGGTCACGCGCGGTCAGGAAAGCGTCGGCGGCACCTCGATCATGGGCCTGATGATGCTCGCCGCGGGGCCGGGCACGACCATTACGGTCGAGGCGACCGGGCGCGAGGCCAAAGAGGTCATCGAGGCGCTCACGCACCTCATCACCGGCCGGTTCACCGAAGTGGAATAAGCGGGGTCCTCCCTCAGGCCGCGCGTTTTTGCAGGAATTTTGCCGCCTGGCGCAGGTCGGCGACGAAGGCGCGGTACTCGCGCGCCTTGTCGGCGCGATCCTCGATGCGCAACAGAAGCGACGGGTGGATGGTGACGAGCGCCGCCGTGCCATCGGCAAGCTGCAGCGGCGCGCCGCGCACCTTCGTAATCGTCACCGGCCGGCCCAACAGGCTGCGCGCCGCCGTGGCGCCCAGGGCGACAATGCCCGAGGGCCGCACGATGGTGCGCTCCACGTCGAGCCAGATCTTGCAGCGCTCGATCTCGTAGGCGTTGGGCCGCTTGTGCAGGCGCCGCTTGCCGCGCATCTCGTGCTTGAAATGCTTGACCGCGTTGGTGACAAAGACTTCCTCGCGCGGAATGCCGGCTTCCTCGAGCGCCTCGTCGAGCATGCGCCCGGCGGGGCCCACGAAGGGCTTGCCCGCAATGTCCTCCTTGTCGCCGGGCTGCTCGCCCACGAGCATCAGGTGCGCCTGCCGCCGGCCTTCGCCCGGCACCGCCTGGGTGGCGTTCTCATATAGAGGACAGCGGCGGCATTCATGCTCGGCGCGGGCGAGCTCCTTGAGGGAGGTGATCGCGGGCGGCGGTTCGGCATCGAACAGGAGCTTCGGGGCGGGCATGAGAAACCTCTGACCTGAGAACGCGCGCGTGCCTGTGGTGGTTCAAGAATCCAGCAGATGCGCATATAAACAAGTCTTTATATCTTCGTTGCCGCCTGTTTATGCATCTGCTAATGACCCCCTCTCCTCCAGCCATAGGGATGCCCAAGGCATGACCGCCGCCTCGAAAGCCGCAAGAAGCCCCCGCGCCAACCCGCCGACCGAGGCCGACTACGTCGTCAAGGACATCGGCCTGGCCGAATGGGGCCGCAAGGAGATCGCCATCGCGGAAACCGAGATGCCGGGCCTGATGGCCACCCGCGAGGAATATGGGCCCGAGCAGCCGCTGCGCGGCGCGCGCATCTGCGGCTCGCTGCATATGACCATCCAGACGGCAGTGCTCATCGAGACGCTGAAAGCACTGGGCGCCGACGTGCGCTGGGCTTCGTGCAACATCTATTCGACCCAGGACCACGCGGCGGCGGCCGTGGCGGCGAGCGGCACCCCTGTGTTCGCCGTGAAGGGCGAAACGCTCAAGGATTACTGGGAGTATCAGCACCGCATCTTCGAATGGGCCGACGGCGGCTCGCCCAACATGATCCTGGATGACGGGGGCGACGCCACGCTGCTGATCCATCTCGGCCTGCGCGCCGAGCAGGGCGATTCGGCTGTCATTTCCAAGCCTACGAACGAGGAGGAGGAAATCCTCTTCGCGGCCATCAAGCGCCGGCTCAAGGATCAGCCCGGCTGGTACAAGAAAAACGCGGACGCCATTCGCGGCGTCACGGAAGAGACCACCACGGGTGTCCACCGCCTCTATGAGATGCAGAAGAAAGGCACGCTGTTGTGGCCGGCGATCAACGTCAATGACAGCGTTACCAAGTCCAAATTCGACAATCTCTATGGTTGCCGGGAGTCCCTCGTCGATGGCATCCGCCGCGGCACCGATGTGATGATGGCCGGCAAGGTCGCCATGGTGGCGGGTTTCGGTGATGTGGGCAAAGGCTCGGCGGCTTCGCTGCGTCAGGCTGGCTGCCGCGTCATGATCTCGGAGGTCGATCCGATCTGCGCGCTTCAGGCCGCAATGGAAGGGTACGAAGTGACCACCATGGAAGATGCCGCTCCGCGCGCGGACATCTTCGTGACCTCCACCGGGAACATCGACGTTATTACGATCGAGCACATGCGCAAAATGAAGGACCGCGCAATCGTGGCAAACATCGGCCATTTCGACAGCGAGATCCAGGTTTCCGCGCTGCGCAATCTGAAATGGCACAACGTAAAGCCGCAGGTGGACGAGATCGAGTTTCCCGATGGCAAGCGCATCATTCTGCTGTCCGAAGGTCGCCTGGTGAACCTCGGGAATGCCATGGGACACCCGAGCTTCGTCATGTCGTCCTCCTTTACGAACCAGACGCTCGCCCAGATCGAGCTGTGGACCCATTGGCGCAAATACGAGAAGAAGGTTTACACGCTGCCCAAGCAGCTCGACGAAAAGGTCGCGCGTCTGCACCTAGCCAAGATCGGCGTGAAGCTCACCAGGATGTCCGACCGGCAGGCGGCCTATATCGGTGTGCCGGCGGACGGTCCCTACAAGTCAGATCACTACCGGTATTAGGCCCAGGCGAGGACGGGCAGCCGCGCTATGGCATGCACGCTCAGGAGGTCCATATAAGCCGTGCCATCGCTTTGCCGTATCAGCGGGCGATGCTGGACGAGAATCCCGGAGCGCTTGAATGTGCCGCTGGATTGCCTATCGCGGCGAGACCATCCCATTGGAGGAATACGTCACCGCGCCTGCCCACTCGCTCGTGGTGCAGAGCCAGCGCGCCCTCGAATCCACCGCATCGACAAACGGGGACGGGTTCGGCATGGGGTGGTACGGCGAGCATCCGGAGCCCGGACTTTATCGCGAGGTGCGCCCGGCCTGGTCGGATGAAAATCTGCGCTATCTCTGCCGGCACATTCGCTCGCACCTCTATTTTGCGCATGTGCGCGCCTCGACCGGCACGCCGACCATGCGGCCGAACTGCCATCCTTTTGCGTGCGGCCGCTGGCTGTTCATGCATAACGGAGCGATCGGCAACTGGTCGCGGCTGCGCAGGCGCGTTGAGGCGCTCATCCCGGATGCCATATACGGGTCGCGCATAGGTACGACGGACTCCGAGGCTGTCTTCCTTGCCATTCTGGGCGCCGGCGGCGATCGCGATCCGATCGGCGCGACCGCGCGCGTGCTCATGCAACTCACCGATATGGTCAGCGACCACCACCATAAAGAAGCCTTGCGCTTCACCGCTGCGCTTGCCAATGGGCGCGATCTCTACGCCTTCCGTTACGCCGCCAACGATAATGCCAACTCCCTTTACTATCGCGAATCGGCTGGCAGCGTGGTCATCGTCTCTGAGCCACTCGACAGCAATCGCGGCCACTGGAAGCCCGTGCCGGCCGGGCACATGGTGATTGCGCGCGCGAACCAGGCGGTAGAACTTGAACCCTTTGCGGCCGCGCAACGCATTGCCGCTGAATAGCCGCCCGAACTTTTGAGCCAAACGTCCGCGCCATGACTGCGGCCATGCAGAACATCCGCAATTTTTCGATCATTGCCCATATTGATCACGGCAAGTCCACGCTTGCCGATCGACTGATCCAGTCGACGGGAGCACTGGCCGAGCGCGAAATGGTCGAGCAGGTACTCGATTCGATGGACATTGAGCGCGAGCGCGGCATCACCATCAAGGCGCAAACTGTACGGCTGCAATATCGGGCGCGCGATGGCAAGTCTTACGTCCTCAATCTCATCGATACTCCGGGCCATGTGGACTTTGCTTATGAGGTGAACCGCAGCCTTGCCGCCTGCGAGGGCTCGCTCCTCGTCGTTGACGCTTCACAGGGCGTCGAAGCGCAGACCCTCGCCAACGTGTACCAGGCGATCGACAACAACCACGAAGTCGTGCCCATCCTCAACAAGGTCGATCTGCCCGCAGCCGAGCCGGAAAAGGTGAAGCGCCAG
>DATCJI010000477.1:0-1835 GCA_036562835.1 Xanthobacteraceae bacterium
ATGATCTGCGCGAAGTCGTTCCCGGGCTGGCGGAATCTCGAAGCATTCGTCTCGCATCTCAAGTTTATTGCCGCCCATCACCGCCAGATTGAGCGCATCGCCGTGGTGACCGGGAGCGGGTTCCTCAAGATCATGCCGCACATCGCCGGTCTGTTCGTTCAGCCGAAAATCAGGCATTTCGACTTGGACGAAAATGATCGCGCGCTTGCGTGGCTTGAAACCGGCCGATGACATACCGGCGGGTGCCGTGGGTCAAGCATGACACGCTGATCGTCGCCTTGTATCGCCGGCAACCAAGACGCCGACAACCTGCACGGCGACGACCTTCACGATCAAAGACGCCTCGGAGCGGCGAAAGCCATTCGCGCGGCACCGCTGGCTCGCATTTTAAGTGGCCAATATTGCCCATCCGGAGGGAATGCTCAGGCTGCGGCAAATTGATGCCAAGCCGCTCGAACTAGCGGTGCTGCACGCCAGTGGGGTGCTGCACGTCAGATAGCGAAGCCATCATCACTTTGGCGCAGCCGGCGCACGGGACCCGAAGCGCTCCCACTTTAGAGGCCACGCTACAAGCCGATAATCAACGCTTGCGCGTTCTTAATGCCAATGGCGGGCCCGTCGCGAACCCCGCCACTTGGACACAATGCCTTCCAGGCCCATCTGGCAGGCCCTGGCCGGATCCTGCTCGCGCGGGCCCAGCGCGATTGGGATCGCGCTGCAAACAGCGGATGCACAGCCCTTGTCGGCTCATCTATGGCGCGCAATCCCCTACAACGCTCTCTCCCAGGGCCATGAACCGACTCCGTTTAGGTCGGCCACTTGGCCTTATTGCGAAGCCCAATGGCCGCCTCGCGCGCCTCTGCGACTATCTGGGCATGGTCAAGAGCGGTGAACTTGCCGGCGTGACGTAGGATGCGCCCATCAACGATCACGGTGTCTACGTTCGTCGGCAGGCCTAGCGAAACGATCGCCTCATAAGGGTCCCCTGCGGGCGTCATGTTGATGTCCGTGGTGCGCACCAAAACGATATCTGCGCGTTTGCCGGGCGTAATCGACCCCGTGCGATCGGCGATGCCGAGATCGACGGCCCCGTCGATTGTTGCGAGCTGCAGGAGCCGCTTCAGAGTGAGTGGCACTTTCATACCGATGCGGTGCAAGTGCAGCGCGAACAGGGTGCGCATTGAACTGAAGGGATCGCAGCTGATGGACGCGATGTGGTCGGTCGACAGGCTGACCTTAACGCCGGCATCCAAGAGCTCGCCGAGTTGGATGACCCCGAGTTGCGAGGCGCGGCGCGCCTCGAGCTGGGGCGATGTCGAATAGCTGACGCCGCGCGCCTTCAGGATCGCCCGCTCCTCCGGCGTGGTCAGCAGCGGATGGACGAATTGCACGTCGGAGCCGAGCAGCCCGGCCCGCTCCAGCTCGATGATCGGGCTGGCGCCGGACGTGTGCATGGTGATCGGCAGGCCGAGGGCGCGAGCGCCATCCCAATCGCGCTTGATCTGCTCAATCGACAAGACGCCGCGGGACGCCGCCGCCGCCGAGCCGCCGATCGTGAGGGCGCCGAGATTGCGCGAGCAGATGCCCAGCGTAAGCAGATTGTCCTTGTCGGGCATCCAGTCCTTTTTGACCCGCGCCAAGCCGTCGAAATCCATCGGCGCGTCGTCCGCCATGCCAACAGGCGTGCCGTAGGCGAAACGTCCACGGATGCCCATGTCGCGCATGCCCGACAGTTCGGCGTCACCGTGCTCGGGACTGCGTGTGTTGTGCGACCAATTGTGCACCGTTGTGACGCCGGCCGCGAGCGCCTCGGCGGCACCGAGACGGACGGAGCG
>DATCJI010000107.1:0-10425 GCA_036562835.1 Xanthobacteraceae bacterium
GGTGGGCATAACGCGCTGGTTTTAGGCCTTTTCCCAGTGGAACGGGTGCATAAATTGCGCAGTGGCGTTGGCCGCGGGATAAATGACCTCGGCAACCGGCTGCCCGTTTTTGATCTGATATTGCAGTCCCATGCGCGTGGCGCCGGTTTGCAGGCCGGCATCGGGCGAGCCCAGCGGCTCGACCTTGTATTTGGCATACACAGTGTCACGCTCGATCGAGAACATTGCATCGCGGATGCCTTTGCGATTTTCGATCGAGCCCGTGCGTTTGACCGCCTCCTCGAGAATCTGGCAGCTCGCGTACCCTGCCGCCGCGAGCCATTCCGGCTCCTTGCTGTATTCGGCGCGGAACGCCGCGACGAATTTCTTGTTTCCGCGCAAGTCAGCCGTAGGAAGCCATTCAGTGTCGCCGCACTGCCAGGCGGCATTCTCCCCGAGCGCAGCCTTGAAATCAGGATAGTTGAAATCGGCCATGTGCCAGATCGCCTTGGGCGCCCATTTCAGCGACAGTGCTGCTTTCGCCATCAGGATGCTGTCATCGGTGTAGCCGCCGCCGGCGAGCACTTCGGCCCCGGCCGAGCGCGCCTTGCGCACCAGCGGCACCATGTCCTTCATGCCGATGGGAAAGGCTTCATAGAGCACGAGCTCGAGTCCTGCGTCCTGAATGCGCTTTTTCACGCCCGTGGCGGCCGCGATCGGCATGGCGTCATCCACATAGAGCAGGGCGATCTTCTTAAGTCCGGCCTGCTTGCAGGCCGCCTCGATGCCCGCAAACCGGTCGCGGCTCGGGCACATCAGCTGAACCATCCATTTCAGATTCTGGCCAAGCCAAATGTTCTGCGATGAGGCAGAGGCGGCAACCGTCGGAATCTGCGCCTCTTCGATCACTGGACGGGTGGCGAGTGTGATCGAGCTCGCGTAGGCGCCAAGCAGCAGGTCGACCTTCTCGCCCGTGATGAGATGGCTCATCAGGCGAGCTCCGGTAGTCGGATCGCTGGCGTCGTCCAGAATGTTCATCTCGACCTTGCGGCCATCGATGAGACCGGACCCGCCATGGGGAAGGTCCTCGTTGCCGTAGCTGTACCCCATCTCGTTGATATGCTTGGCCCACAGCCGATAGCCTTCGACGCAATACATTGCCTCGCGTGAGTAACGGCCGGTCATGGACATGGAGCCCCCGATCCGGATCGGCTTCTTGTCCTGCGCTCTGAGCAGCGGGGGAGCTGCCGTGGCACCGAGGCCGACAGCTGCAGCGGCAACGAAGCGCCGGCGCGTGAGCGATGTAGTTGATGCCATGCTGTTCCTCCTCCTGTGGCTCTGGGGTTCACCCGTAGGGGTGGGCAAAATCGGCCCCGGACGGTGATGGTGGGCACGGCGCGCGTTCCGATGTGCCCACGCGGAGAGACGTCGACGCGCGCCTTTGCCCACCCTACAGGGTCTAATAAATCGGCCACTTGCCCGGTACCGACACGCCGCTGCGCTTCAGAATCTGCTCGGCCAAAACCTGGCAACGGTCGAGCACCTCGTCCTCGTCGATGGTCAGCACCTTGCGGTTCTCCATAATGAGCTTGCCGTCAATGAACACGGTTTCGACGCTGTCACCGGCCGCCGAATAGACGAGGTTCTGCACCTCGCTGTAGTTCGGATACCACTCGGGCTTGTGCATGTTGAGAATGATGATGTCCGCCTTCTTGGCGACCTCGAGAGAGCCGATCTCCTTGTCCATCCCGATCGCCTTGGCGCCGTTGATCGTGGCCATCTCGATTGCCGTCTCGGCGCACGAGGCGCCCGCATCGTTGCGATAGTCCTTGGGCAGGGCGGCGGCGAGATACATGGCGCGGATCATGTCACCGAAGTTCGAGCAATCGGACGCGTCGGTGCCGATGCCCACATTGACGCCGTGCTCCACCATTTCGGGGAAACGCCCCTTCGAGGAAAGCTCGTAATTGAGTTTCAGCGTCGTGGTCGGGCAGTGGATCACGTTGGTTTTGGTCTGCGCCAAGAGCTTGATCTCGCGATCCACCACATGGACCATATGCACAAAGACGACGTTCGGGCCCATCACGCCGATCTTGTGCATGTGTGTCACGGGCCGATCGCCGGTGCGGGCGCGGGTATCCGTCACCTCCTCGGTCATGGCCGCGAGATGCAGATTGAGCGTGGTGCCGAAATCATCCGCCATACGCTTGCTCTCGGTGTAGAGGCGGTCGGTGCAGCGGCCGAGCCCCACCACATCCACACAGGCCTTGAGCAATCCACCATTGTGACCATCGCGGAATTGTTTCAGGAATTTCAAATTCTCGGACAGGCAGGTGTCGGTGTCCTCCATCAGCATGGCGTGGCCGAGGATCGCCTGATCGAATGAGCGCCGGCCCATCAGCCCGCGCATGCCGATGTGACTGATACCCTCGATCACCGCGCGCGGATTGTACGAGCCAGCCTCGAGGAATGTGGTGGTGCCCGACTTGAGCGTCT
Organism: Xanthobacteraceae bacterium; assembly: GCA_036562835.1. Lineage (GTDB taxonomy): Bacteria > Pseudomonadota > Alphaproteobacteria > Rhizobiales > Xanthobacteraceae > VAZQ01. The sequence goes on from DATCJI010000107.1 coordinate 2,476, forward strand.
CCAGGAGAATAGTCAGCCCGCCGTAGATCTCGTCCTCAGCGGTGAGGACGGTAGCAATCCGGCGATGCACGTAATCCGACCATAGCATGCCGCCGAGATCCTCAGGTGCAAGACCGCGGTGCATGGTGTGATAAAAATGCAGGTGCGAGTTGACAAAGCCCGGCATGATCAGGCGGCGCCGGCAATCCATCACTTTCGTCGCGTTCACGGAACGCTCCAGCTCAGCCCGCTTTCCGACGGCGACGATCTGCGAGCCCTGGAAGGCAACCGCCCCGTCGCGGAAAATGCGCCGCTCGCCGTCCACGGTGATCACGGTGCCGCCGGAAAGCATGGTGTCTGCCTGTATTGCCATCTGCTGAAAATCCTTTCGTTCACTCTATTCCCGTCACCCGCGGGCTTGACCCGCCGGTCCATCCTTCTTCGAAGAAGATGGATCGCCGGATCAAGCCCGGCGAGGACTCATTGCTATACATCACAGTGTCACGCGGGCGCCCGTTCTGGCCGCTTCGATCACTGCCTCGAACGCGCCGATTGTGTCGAGCATCTGCTCAGGGACGATTGGGAACGGCGTTCCCGTCGCGATCGCACGGCCAAAGGCTTCGACTGCCTCAAATAGAGGATCGACGTGCGGCAATTCGCGCGCATCGGGGCTCTGCCCCATTTGGGCAATGCAGAGGCGGTCCTCGCCGTCCGCCTCCGCCCAGCCGTTAGTCCCAAAGGCCTGCACACGCCAGTACATTGGCCCGGCGCGCACGGTAGCGAGTGTTCCGGTCGCACCCGTGGCGAATTGCAGCAGGACGGCAATCGAATCGCGCGGGTCGGGCGGCGGCTTGCGCGCAAATGTACGCACGTCAACCGAGCCGACGCGCCCGGCGAGGTTGATGAACGCATCGAGCACATGCAGGCCCGCGCCGGTCATGCCGAGCCCGGGCGATTCAGCGGCATCGTCGCGCCAGCCACCACTCACGCGCGTGCTGTGCTCGTTGCAGTAATGCCCCTCGAGATGAAGTATTTCGCCGATTGCGCCACTGCGCACAGTGCGCGCGAGCTCCCGCATCGACGCAAACCAGCGTTTGTTCAGACCAGTTGCCAGCGCCACATTCGCGCGGTGACATGCCTCAATGATGCGCTTTGCTTCGGTGAGCCGCAGGGCGAGCGGTTTCTCGCACCAGAGGTGCTTGCGCGCCGCCGCGACCGCGAGCGCCTGAGGCACATGCAACGAATGCGGAGTGGCCAGAAAAACGGCTTCCACCTCGGGATCTGCAAGGGCTGTTTCCAGTTCCGTGGAGAGCCGGAAGCGGTGTCTCGCTGCAAATTCTTTGACGCTTTCCGGCTCCTTGCTCACTCCATGCACAAAGCGGAGTAACGAGCTGCGGCCTTGTACCGCTTGCACGAGCGACTTGCCCCAGCGCCCCAGCCCGATGATTGCCGCGTTGATCACGTGCACCTTCGTCTTTGACGACGGAATGCCAATGCGAATAGCCTAGCCACATTGGCTGGAAGTCGAAACCTGTTTCCCTGTGACTGCTAGTTCACCCCTCGATTCAGCCGAACCTCTCGCGGTAAGGCAAACTGCGGCACCTGCCGCAGCGCCGAGGCCCCTGCTTCGCACGATCGAAGTGCTGGCCGAAGGCTTGGTGGTCGCGGCGCTTCTGGGTGAGCTGATGCTGGTGCTCGCGAACGTGTTTGCGCGCGCCTATCTCCACCATTCGTTTTTGTGGGCGGATGAGGTCGCGCGCCTGTCGCTTTCCATTCTGGCGTTCATCGGCGGCGCGGTTGCTTATCGGCGCGGTGATCATGCGTTCGTGCGTCTTTTTATCAATCGCCTGCCCCCGCGCCTCGAGCGCGGCTGTCTCGCGGTTTCCGATCTGCTTGTCCTGTTCGCCGCCATTCTCACCGGCGTGACCTCGGTCGAGCTCCTTGCTTCGAGCTGGGGCGAGCGCACGCCCATTTTCCAGGCGCCCGCCGCCATCATCGCGCTGCCTCTGCCGCTCGGCATGGCGCTTCTCGCGCTCTATGCACTCGATAACCTCCTGCACAAGGACTGGCGCACCACCCTTGCCGCGGGCCTGACAGTGGTTGCAGCAGCTGTCGCCGCCGCGCTTCTGCGGGACGCATGGTTTGCCGCCCTCGGTAACGACGCGCCCATCATCCTCGCGCTCACTCTCTTCTTCGTTGCGATCTGCGCGGGCGTGCCGGTCGGCTTCGTCCTGCTGCTTTCCACGGCCAGCTACTTGTGGGCCACGGACGCATCGTCGTTCGTGGTGCTGTCGCAGACCATGACCAGCGGCACCGGCAATTTCATCCTGCTCGCCGTGCCCTTCTTCATCCTCGCCGGCCTGATCATGGAGCGGGGCGGCATCAGCGTGCGCCTGGTGCGCTTCATCCACACGCTGGTGGGCCATCTGCGCGGCGGACTCCTGCAAGTGACAGTGGTGAGCATGTACGTGGTATCCGGCCTCTCCGGCTCGAAGCCCGCCGACGTCGCCGCCGTCGGTACGGTCATGCGCGATGAGCTGCGCGAGCGCCACGGAGCGGCCGAAGGGACCGCCGTGCTCGCCGCTTCCGCCATCATGGGCGAGACGGTACCGCCGAGCATCGCCATGCTGATTGTCGGCTCGATCACCAGCGTCTCGTTGGCCGGGATGTTCATTGGTGGGCTGGTCCCGGCGGCAGTAATGGCGCTCTGCCTGATGGCCTTGATATATCTTCGTGCACGCCGCGCCGGAACGCCGCGTCTTCCCCGGGCGTCGCTGCGCGCGATCGCCTGGGCCGCGCTCGACGCGGTGCTCCCGCTGCTCATGCCCGCAATGCTCCTCGGCGGCATCCTGCTCGGCGTTGCCACGCCGACCGAGATCGCCGCCTTCGCGGTGATCTATGGACTGGCGCTTGCGCTTCTCTTCTATCGCGCCATGGGCTGGCGCAGCTTCATTGCCACCATTGCCGACACCGCCGCGCTCACCGGCGTGCTCCTCTTCATCTTTGCCGCGGCCTCGGGTTTTTCCTGGACCTTGACCGTCGCCTATCTGCCGCAACGCCTCGTCGCGCTCCTGCATGCCGTCGGCAACAGCACAGAAATTTTCATGCTTGGCTCGATCGCGCTGCTCATCGTCGTCGGCGTGCTGCTCGAAGGATTGCCCTCGCTCAACGTGCTTGCGCCCTTGCTCATTCCGATTGCCGGCAAGCTCGGCATCAGCGAGCTGCACTATGCGCTGGTACTGATCATCGCCATGGGTATCGGCGGCTTCATGCCGCTCGCCGGCGTTGGTTTCTACGTCTGTTGTGCCATTATGCGCTCCGACGTGGAGCGCGCCTCGCGCGCCATGCTGCCTTATCTGATCATGGTGCTCATCGGACTTCTTATTGTGGCTTTCGTGCCGTGGTTCGCGCTGTTCTTGCCGAGATATTTCGGCTTCCGCGCATAATGCAGCCTGCTCAATCAGGAGAAACGGAAAGGGAGATCGCCATGCAACGCAGGAGTTTCCTCAAGGCAAGCGCAGCGGGCGCAGGACTGGCCCTCGCCGCGCCCGCTGTCCTGCTCCATGCCGCACCGCTCACCTTGCGGTTTGCGCATTTTGCCCAGGAAGATCATCCGGCCAATATTGCCGCCAAGCAGTTTGCAGCCCGCGTGGAGACGCGCAGCAAGGGCGAGATCAAGATCAACATTTTCCCGAATAACGTGCTGGGAGGCCCGCCCGAGCAGGCACAACAAATCAAGCTCGGCACCATCGACATGGGCCTGCCCACCCAGGGACAGCTCGATAAATACGACACCGCCTTTGCGGCCGTGATGCTGCCCTTCGTCTTCGACGGACCGACGCACGCGTTTCGCGTGCTCGACGGCCCGGCCATGGAATGGCTTGCGCCGCTTGCCGAGCGGCAGGGTTTCATCCTCCTGCGCAACTGGGAATACGGTTTCCGCAACGTGACCAACAGCGTGAGGCCGATCAACACGCCTGACGATATGAAGGGTTTGAAGCTGCGCACCCCGCCCGAGCTGCAAATTCAGGCCTCGATGGAGGCGCTGGGAGCGGTGGTGCAGGCGATCGCGTTCCCGGAGCTTTACCTCGCCCTGTCGCAAAAAGTGGTGGACGGGGAGGAGAATCCCATCGCGGTCATCTATTTCAACAAGTTCTACGAGGTGCAGAAGCATCTCGCGATCACCCGCCATGTCTACAACAACATGATCCATACGGTGAGCGCGGCCACCTGGAAGAAGCTCACGCCCGAGCAGCAGGCGATCTTCCGGGAGGAGAGCGCGGCTGCCGGCGATCTCATGCGCAAGCTGATCGCCGAGGACGAGGCGGACCAGATCAAGAAGCTCGAGGCCGCCGGCATGGCCCTGACGCGGCCCGATCTCGCGCCGTTCCGCGCGCGCATGGAGCCCGCGTACAAACGCATCGCCGCCTACGCGGGAGAGGACAACGTGAAGAAATTCCGCGAGCTCGTGGAGCGCGCGCGCTCCGGTTGATCATTCGCGATGATGCAGTCCGTAGAGGAGCGCCTCGCAGCTTATCGGGCCGCCTTTCGGCTCGACGGCAAGACGGCACTCGTCCTCGGCGCCGCCTCCGGCATCGGCAAGGCCAGCGCCGAGGCCATGGCAGCCCTCGGCGCCAACGTCATCTGCGCCGACAAGAATAAAGACGGCGCAGAGGCGACCGCGCGCGAGATCGGCACGCCACGCCAGGCTTACGAGACGGATGCCGGAACCTCCGCGTCGATCAATGCGCTCGCGGCAGCGATAGCGGAAAAGCACGGGCGGCTCGACATCGCCGTGAGCACGCCCGCCGTGCATGTGCGCAAGCTGATGTGCGATTACACCGACGAAGAGTATGACCGCGTCGCCAATCTCAATTTGCGCGGCACGTTCCTGTTCCTGCGTGCGTTCGGTCGCATGATGAGCCGCCAGGGCGGCGGCAGTCTCATCGCAAGCTCGTCCGTGCGCGCCATGACGCTCGAGCCGGGGCTTGCGATCTATGACCGACCAAGGCCGGCATCATTCAGATGGTTCGTGGAGTGGCCTCCGAGCTCGGGCGCTCGGGCGTTCGGGTGAACGCGATCGTGCCCAGCATCGTGGACACGCCGCTGGTGACGCCGCTCAAGGCGCGGCCCGAGATCTGGAACGCGCTCGCCGGGCACACCGTCTTCCGACGCTGGAGCGAGCCAAGCGAAGTGGCAAGCGCAATCGCCTTTCTAGGCTCCGATGCGGCGAGCTACATCACCGGCACCGCCTTGCTTGTCGACGGCGGCTGGACCGGCATCGACGGACCGCCGACGGGCCTGACGCAGACCCATTCGGAGTAGACACTCTATCCTGCACGACCGCAGTAGCGCGCGAGCTTCACGGCCATCGAGAGCAGTACTTCGTCAGCGCCGCGCCAGCCGATAAATGAGAGCCCCACGGGCGCGCCTTTGACGGTCCCTACCGGAAGTGAGACTTGCGGCAGCGCGCCGAGGCCGGCAATGCACGTGAGCCGCATGGCGCGTACCCGAAACGACTCGAGATTGTCGAAGGAGCTCTCGAGCAGTGGGGCGATGCAGGGCGCGGTCGGGAGCACAAGCACAGTTCCGGGCTGTGCCACACCATCAATGTGTGCGCGCGCGTCCGCATGATTTTCGCGAGCCTCGGCAGCATCAGCCGGCTTGACGGCCGCGGCAAACTGCATGCGCTCGCGGACGCCCGGGCCCATGCGCGGCTGGTGCTCTTCAATGAAGCGACCAAAGGTCTGCCAGATCTCACTTGCCTGGATGACACGGAAAATCTCGCGCCAGGCGTCGAGGCCATTGGGAGCTATACGTGCATGCCGCAGCTTTGGCAGATCCCGCCCCATGTCGTGGAGCGCATTGCGCAAGAGAGAGACCAAGTCTGCATCGGCCTCTGCGCACGCATCATCCAGAATGACAAGCTCGTTGACGGGCGCGTGTACGCGCTCGCCCTCCAGGAGCACTTTACCGACCTGTTCGAAGACGCCGGGGCCGTTCGCAAACCAGCCCGGCACGTCGAATGAAGGCGCCATCGACATCACACCGGCAAGGCTGACGCGTCCCAGCGTCGGGCGAATGCCGAAAATTCCACAAAAAGCGGCAGGCACCCGTATCGAGCCACCCGTATCGCTGCCGAGTGCGAAGTCGCAGGCGCCTGAGGCTGTTGCCGAGGCCGACCCGCTCGACGAGCCACCAGGCAATCGGTCCGGCGCGCGCGGATTAAGCGGGGTGCCGTAATGCGCGTTCATTCCTGCAAGACTGAAGAAGAACTCGTCACATACGGTCTTGCCGATGATTGTCGCGCCGGCATCGAGCAGGCGTTGCACTGCCGGTGCAGTGGCGGGCGCGGGAGCGTGCACGCGCAGCCAGTCCGGATTTCCGCCGCCGGTGCGCGAGCCGGCGATGTCGTACATGTCCTTGACCGCAGCCTGCAGTCCCGAAAGCGGCCCCTGCGGCTTGCCGCTTAGGGGCGCCGTGAGATCATGCGGCACGAACGCGGCGCGCGGCGACGCAATGATTTGCTCGTTCACTTTTCTTCTGTTCCTCTCTCCAGCTGCCCCTTACTGCACGGGGGCCACGCGTCTGAGCACAGACTCGAAGGCGCGCAAAGCCTTGTCCACCTGTCCGGTCGTGATCACGAGCGGAGGAGTAATGCGCAGTACGTTGCCATTCACGCCAGTGGTCGAGATAAGCACGCCCTCCTTGATCGCCTCCCGCTCAAATGATTTTGCGATGTCCGGGGCCGGTGTTCGCTCGCTGTCCTTCACCGTCTCGATGGCGATCATGAGTCCCCGGCCGCGCACATCGCCAATCACCGGGTATTTTTGCGCAAGCGTCTTGAGCCCGGCCATGAATTGGGCGCCGCGCTCGCGCGCGCAATCGGCCAGCCGTTCCTCGCGCAAGATATCGAGCACCGCATGCCCTGCGGCGATGCCCAGCTGATTCTTGGCGCCGAACGTGGTGAAGTGATCGCCCGGCTCAAACGCCGTGCCGAGCTGCTCCGTGGCAATGAAACCGCCGAGCGGCACGCCGCCACCGATCGCCTTCGCAAATGAGACGAGATCGGGGCGGATACCGTCGTGATGATGCCCAAACGCCGTGCCGGTGCGGCCAAAGCCGGTGAAGACCTCGTCGATGATCAGCGTGATGCCGTGGCGCCGGCAGATGCTTTCAACCTTCGGCCAATATTCGTCGGGCGGCACAATGACTCCGCCGACGCCGAGGATCGGCTCGCCGATGAGGACAGCCGCCTCGCCCTGCACGTCCGTGCCGAGCATGTCCTCGATCGCTGTGGCGCATCGAATACCGCACGACGAAGGTGAAAGCCCGAAAGGACAGCGATAGCAGTACGGCGCCGGGGCGTGCACGACACCCGGAAAGGTGCCGTACGGACCCATGCCCTTCTTCTGTTTGGCCATGCCGGTGAGCGCGAGCGGAAGCGCGAGCCGGCCATGAAACCCATGCTGCAAGGCGATGATGCCGAAACCTTTTTTATGCTGATTGCCGGCGTATTTGAGAGCGCATTTGACTGCCCCATCAGTGGCCTCGGCGCCGCTGTTGGCGAAAAACACGCGTTTAAGATCTCCGCCTGCAAGCTCAGCCAAGCGCTTCGCGAGCGTGAGCGTGATGCGGCTATGATAACGGCCGGGCACCTGCAAGAGCCGGCCGGCCTGCTCGCGCAACGCTTCCACCACCTTCGGATGGCAGTGTCCCACCGAGGCCACGCCCGGTCCGGCCTCGAGGTCGATGTACCGGCGCTCCTCCATATCCTCGACTTCCGCCCCCTCTCCTTTCACCAGAGAAGGCGGACAGTTCTGGTTGCGGACGAGATACTCGTTCAGCTCCTCATCCGAGAGATTGCTCTTTTGTTGCATGCACCGCTCCGGGCAAGCTGGGCAAAATACGCGGATTACAGCGCGCGGGTCAGCCCCCCGTCCACATCGAATAAAGCGCCGGTGATGAATT
>DATCJI010000504.1:0-8548 GCA_036562835.1 Xanthobacteraceae bacterium
GCGCGAATATCTGGGCGTACCTGGCGTCCCCGCGCGGTATGTCCTCGCCGTCATCCCTCCCGCCTCGAATAGCCGTTAGTCGGCTCGGCTTCATCCGCAGATGTTTTGCAGTGTTGCCGCACCGCTACATATTTCACACGAGGGCTGTGATTTAAATTAGCTGCCTTGGGGGGCAAATCTGCATTCGGCAGCATCGGGGTTGCGGCTATGCCCGCGAGCCCCGCGATGGCGGCCGACAAGGTCGTTGCGGCAAGAAGAGCGGCTACTCTGATTTGCCGACGCGACAGACAAGAGCGGGATGACTTTTCTTCGAACCGTCCTCCCGCTCTTGCTGTTCTGGGGAGCATAGGCTTTACCGAAAACCGGTTTCCGGCCCGGTGGAATGCTCCAAGCGAGGCTTTTCGGGATAGTGCCCAAAACAGCGCTTCCGAGCGAACTGAAAGGATCGGCGTGGCGCCGCTCGCATGAGCGGACGCGTAACCTTCGTCAGGCTTTCTTTTCGGCTTGAGGCGTCGGGCTCAAGAGTTGCCGTGCCGCGGCGTCCCGCCGCTCGATCAGTGCGGTGAACTGCAGCTGCCTCACCAAACGTTCTTCCGCCGACTGCGGCCGTCCAGCGGTAATCAGCCGATCCATTTCTTTTTGCACCGCGTCACATTCGCGCCGCCAGTCCTGAAATGTGGTTGATCCCATAATACACCCCTGTTTACGCGACCCGAGGACGGAACCTAGCAAATCGACCTGCATTGGCCAACTGCGCAAATCGCTGCATGAGTGGAGAGTCGACACCGCGTGCGACGGTTTGCCACCGAAACAATTCGGCGAATGAACCGTTCTCCATGGCGCTGAGTGATATCTGCACGCGCGTTTGCGAACACAAGTCAGCGCGGGAAATCGAGTTTGGTTCGCTGGGTCGATCGTGAAGTCCCGTTTGTTGCCAGGCGCTATGATGGTCTCGCCGCGCTGATCCCGTTATTCGACTGGCTGTTCTGTTGTCCCCCTCACCTGCGCGATCTTGCATCCGCTCGGCTCAACGTTCAACCCGGTGCCCGCGTTCTGGAGATCGGCTGCGGCACCGGGCGAAACTTCCCTGCCCTGCAGCGTGTCGTTGGACCGGATGGCCGTATCTACGGGGTCGATGTCTCCGCCGGCATGCTCGCGAGGGCACGCACGCTCTGCAAGCGCAATGCCTGGGCCAACGTCGAGCTCACAAGATGTGATGCTGCCGAGTACATCACAGCCGAGCCCCTGGACGGCATTTTGTTTGGCCTTTCCTATAACACGATGGCGCATCATCGCATGGTGCTGCAGCATGCCTGGCATATGCTGCGTCCGGGCGGGCGCATCGGTCATCATGGATGCCAAGCCTCCGCCCGGTCGGCTCGGAGATATTTTTCTTCCCGTGGGAGCCTGGCTGATGAAGCATACGCTTCTCGGCAATCCCTACATCAGGCCGTGGGTCCATCTTTCCGAGCTGGCGCACGACTTTGCCATGGAAGAGTTCGTCTTCGGCTCCTGGTATGTTTGCTGGGGAATGAAGCCCGTGCGCGCGGCAGCGGAGCAGCGCGATTATCTGGAGCTCCGCGCCGCCGAGTAGCGGCACAGCCGCAAAAACGCCGCGCATTCATGCCAGAATAGGCGGCATGAAGCGTTTAGTTGCCGCGTTGTGGATCTGTTTTGGCGGATACTGCGGCTATAACAATGTCGTCCCCCTCGCCTTCGGCATGACGCCGGAACAGGCCGCGGCGGCGCTGGGTGTCCCGCTCGTCTTTTATTCCGCATATCACGGCTCGGAGATCTACGTCGCGTACGGCTCGGCCGGCATCCGTGGCTTCTATCCCGTCGACAGCGCCGTGGCGCTTCAATTCCGCAACGGCCACCTGACCGGCTGGAAGAACGACTGGCGGCTGCGCCGGCCGTGGCCTTTCTGAGCACACGCCGCAAGGGTGGTCCCGCTTTCCGTCCTTGATCTCTCGCCGGTCGCTGCCGGCTCCTCCGGCGCTCAATCGCTGCGCAACTCGCTTGATCTCGCCACACTGGCGGAACGTCTCGGCTTCACGCGCTACTGGGTAGCCGAGCATCACAACCTGCCCTCGATCGCGAGCACCGCACCCGAGATCATGATCGGACAGATTGCGGCGATCACGAAGCGCATGCGTGTGGGCTCGGGCGGGGTGATGCTTCCCAATCATGCGCCGTTGATGGTGGCGGAGCGCTTCAAGGTTCTGGAAGCGCTGTTTCCGGACCGCATCGACCTCGGGCTCGGTCGCGCGCCCGGCACTGATCCGGTCACCTCCTACGCCCTGCGCCGCCGTCAGGACTCCGGCGAGGACGATTTCCTGGAGCGTTTTCAGGAACTCATGTTGTTCGCCAACAATGCGTTTCCGGAAAAGCACCCGTTTCATGCCATCCGCGCCATGCCGGCCGAAGTGCGTTTGCCACCCGTCTGGCTGCTCGGCTCAAGCGGCTACAGCGCGCAACTCGCCGCCATGATCGGCTCGGGGTTCGCGTTTGCCCACCACTTTGCCGAATACGACGCGACCGCCGCCATGCTGAGCTATCGGGAAAACTTTCAGCCCTCCGCTGCGCGCCCGTCTGCTTATGCCATTCTCGCCTGCGCGGTTGTGTGTGCCGACACGGACGCCGTAGCCGAGCAGCTTGCCGCCACGCTTGATCTCAATTTCGTGCGGCGACGTCGCGGCGAATATTTGCCCCTCGCCTCGCCACAAGAAGCGCAGCGTTACCCTTACACGGAGGAGGAGCGCAGGCTCGTTGCGCATAACCGCAAGCGCCTGTTTGTTGGCAGCAAGGAAACGGTGCGCGCGCTGCTGGAGCAGATGATTGCCGGCAGCCGGGCCGACGAGCTGATGGTGACCACCATGCTCTACGATCACGCAGCGCGCCGGCGCTCATACGAGCTGCTGGCGGAAGCGTTCGGGCTCGCGCCGGCCGTTGCATTACCGGCGTGAAAGCCTGAAAACCGGCAGGGCACGCGCGAATGCGCCACCAGATGCATGGAGGTGATCTTGGGCAAGCATGTCTCGCTGACGTCGGCCGATAAGTTTCAGCTCGGCGCCTATCGCGCGCAGCCCTCGGGCGCGTCGAAAGGCGGCGTGGTGGTCATTCAGGAAATCTTCGGCGTCAATCATCATATCCGCGCCGTGTGCGACCGGTTGGCAGGCGAAGGCTATGCGGCGCTCGCGCCGGCTTTGTTCGATCGACAGGTGAAGAATTTCGAGAGCGGCTATTCCCCCGATGAGATCGCGGAAGCGCGCAAGTTTGTCGCCAATCCGGACTGGAGCGCCATGCTGCGCGACAGCCAGGCGGCCATCGACGACGTCAAAGGCGGCGGACGGGTCGGCATCATGGGTTTCTGCATGGGCGGCACCGTCTCGTTCCTTGCCGCGTGCAGGCTGGCGGGGCTCAACGCCGCGGTTTGCTATTATGGCGGCCAGATTGCGCGTTTCGCCGACGAGAAGCTCAAAGTGCCGACCTTGATGCATTTCGGCGAAAAGGACGCGTCCATCCCCATGAGCGATGTGGAAAAGATTAAGGAGAAGCGCGGGCAGGACTGCGAGATCTACGTCTATCCGGAAGCGCAGCACGGCTTCCATTGCGACGAGCGAGGAAGCTACCACGAGCGGAGCGCAAAGCTCGCGTGGCAGCGCACGCTTTCATTCCTGCAGAAAAATCTCGCAGGCGCATAGCCCGGATTGCGAAATCCGGGGAGTTGGTTCCCGGATTTCACTTCGTTCAATCCGGGCTACGAATTCGCGGCAATTGTCAGAACCAGCGCTCGCTCACGGTCACCGTATCTCCCGGCCGCACCGGGGCAATGAGCGGCACCTTCTGCCGCGAGGTCACGCCCGATGCCGAGCGGCTGATGTCCGCATCATAACGGTAGGCGCGTGGAGTAAAGCCGCCCGCGATGGCCACCGCCGTTTCCACCGTCATGTTCGGCACGTACGGATACTGGCCGGGCGCCACCACCTCTCCGAGAATGAAGAACGGCCGGTAGATCTCGATCTCAACTGCGACATGCGGCTCGCGCACGAAGCCGTTGCGCAGCTTGTCGGCGATGACCCTCGCGAGCTGGGCGGTCGTGCAACCTCGAGCCGACACGGTGCCGATCAGCGGCATGTGTATCTTGCCGGTAGCATCCACGATGTAGTTGTTGCTCAACCCGTCTTGCCCGAACACGACCACACGCAGGCGATCGCCTGAATCCAGCGTATACGGCTCGTTGCCTCCGGGTGCTGGTCCGGGCATTACCACTGGCGGCACCGGTAGTGGCGCGAGCGCAGGAGGGGCAACGTCAACCGGCAGCGGAGCGGGAACGGCAACCGGTGCTCCGGCCCCGCCATACATCAAGCTATCCAGATCGGCGGCCGCAAGCGGTGGAGCAGGCGCCAGCTCACGCGCAGGCAGGGCTGCGCACGCGGCGAGCGCGGCTGCAATCAGCGAAAAAAACGCAAGCCGGACGAGCCGCATCGAGGCGTTCCAACGCACCGGAAAGGGTTAACGGATTACGCCCGAATATGGTTAATAAAACCTCACCGAGCGCCGGACGACAGAGGACAGATGACGGAGGTCAGATGAAGGCGCGCACGCAAACGAGCCGCTACAGGGACAAAATCTTGCGCTTCAGCCTGTCCTCTGAGCTTACGTTCTTTCTTCTTGCCTTCTCTGTCCTCTGCTCTCTGTCATCTGTCCTCTGCGCTCAGCCGCTCGGCATCGGCCTCGAAGGCATCGACTATCCCTATCCGGTCCGTTTCTTCGACCTCACGGTCGAGAACCAGCCGCTGCGCATGGCCTATATGGATGTCGCTCCGAGCGCGGCCGCTAATGACCAGACCGTCGTCCTTCTGCACGGCAAGAGTTTTTCCGGCGATTACTGGGGACGGACCATCGCCGCGCTGACGGGCAAGGGGTACCGGATCGTCGTACCGGATCAGCTCGGATTCGGGAAATCGGCGAAGCCGGACATCCGGTACAGTTTCGATATTCTCGCGCGCAACACCAAGGCGCTGCTCGACAGCCTCGGCATCACGCGTGCGGCAATTGTCGGCCATTCGTTCGGCGGCATGCTCGCGGTTTATTTCGCACGCGACTTCCCCGAGACGACAGCCGTGCTGGCGCTGGAGAACCCCATCGGTCTCGAGGACTATCGCAGCGCTATTCCGCCGCAACCACTCGAGGCGCTGATCAAAACCGAGATGGCGCAAACGCCGGAGTCCTACCGCGCCTTCATGGGTGCATTCTTCGTGGGCTGGCCGCCTGCAGCGCAGCGTTACGTCGACATTTTTTCGCGCGTGCTGCTCAGCCCCGAATATTCCCGCTGGGCACGGGCGTCGGCGCTCACCTATCAGATGATCTTCGAGCAGCCGATCCGGCACGAATATCCTCTGCTGCAAATGCCGGTGCTGCTCATCATCGGACAGAGCGACCGCAGCGTGTTCTTCCGGCGTTACGCCTCGCCCGAGGCGATCAAGCCGCTCGGCAACTGGCCGGCCTTGGGGCGGCAAGCCGCCAAGGACTTGCGCGACGGCAAACTCGTCGAGATCGAGGGCGCCGGACACGTTTCGCACGTCGAGGAGCCGGACGAGTTCGAGGCGGCGCTGCTGGCGTTTCTGGCCGAACGGCTGCGGTGAGTATTTCTACTGCACATGGTCGCCGTAGCCGGGAATGGGATCGACCACGGTGATCTGCTTCACCGGGAAATTGGAAATGATCTCCGTCGACTTGTCGTGCACGATGAGCATTTCCTCGATGCGCACCCCGTAGCGGAATTTCTTGCCGTGCTGCGTCTCCAGCGCAAAGGTCATGCCCGACTTGATCTCGATGGGATGGTCGAGGGACCAGATGCGCGAGATCACCGGCGGATCGTATTGGGCAAGCCCGAGCCCATGCCCCCACAGGTTCGCAGCGGCCTGGTCCTCTTCCTTGTAGCCCCACGCCTCCTTGGCGGACGGCCATTTCTTCGCGATCTCGCGCGTGGTGGTGCCGGCTTTGACGGCATCGATTGAATCGTAGAGCCACTCGAGCGCGGTGGCGTAGGTGTCCTTCTGCTCCCGTGTCGGCTCCTTGCCAACGCAATAGGTGCGGTAATAGCAGGACTTGTATCCGTTCCAGGTCAGAGCGGCCAAATCCATGAACACGATGTCGCCCGGCTGGATGATGCGGTCGGAGAAATTGCGCCAGTTCGGCCATGTGTTGGGCCCCGAGGAGACGATCACGTCCTCGACATCCTCCATGCCCGGAATGCTGTAGAGATATTTCATCAGGTGCGCGGTGACCTGGTTCTCGGTGATGCCGGGGCGCAGGAATTTCATGCATTCCCAGTGGGTGGCGTCGCCAATGGCGCCCACAATGCGCATGCATTCCTGCTCGTCCACGTTCTTGACTGCGCGCGCCTCCATCATCGGCGTCATGCCGTCGACCCAGTTGATCTTCTTCTCCTTGAAGATGTTGATCATGTTGATGTCGATGAAGTCGACGCCGAGCTTCTGGCCGGCGACGCCGTGCCGCTTCATCTCCTGCAGGATCGCGTCGGTGAATTTCTTGACCTGCTGCTGCGAGGCCGGCCCTGCCGCACCTTTGATCCAGGCATACGAGTAGCGCACGTTCTCCTTTGGTATCCAGGGCGAGTGACGCTCGATCTGAAAGCCAATGTCGCCCTGCTCGAACAGCACGGGCGCCCCGTCGCCGCACAGAAGCGCGTAGCGCAGGCCCGGTTTCAGGCGGTTCCAGCCCGGCGTGAGCGTGCCGGTGAGATAGCGCACGTTCTCGTCATACATGCACAGCATGGCGCCGAGCGCATGCTTCTTCATGTGCTCGCGTGCGCGCTCGGTCCGGTATTTCTTGAGCCGGTCCCAATTGACGCGCTGCTGCCAATCAAGCCCGACGATCCCGAAATTGGCGGTGCCCATAATTTCTCCTTCAGCACAACTTGTAGGGTGGGCAAAATCGCCCCGACGGTCCGCGTGGGCACGGCGCGCAATCGATTTTGCCCACGCGGTATGGCCTCAGCGGCGCGCCTTTGCCCACCCTACATCTGCTCTGATTACTGATCACTGCTACCCGGATCGGCGCGCAGGCCCGCGGCTTCGATGCCGGCGAGCGCACACGTTTCATCGCGTTCCGACGTGTCGCCGGAAATGCCTGCGGCCCCAAGCAGGTCGCCCGCCGCATCGCGAATGAGCACTCCGCCCGGAACTGTGACCATGCGGCCGCCGCTGACCGCCGCAAGGGCGGTAAAGAACATGGGCGTCTTGCCTGCGCGCGCCGCGAGCGTGCGCGAGCCGAAACCCATGCCGAGCGCTCCCCAGGCCTTGCCGAAGGCGATGTCAAATCGCAGCAGCCCCGATTTGTCCTCGCGCTTGAAGGCGACCAGATGGCCTCCGGAATCGAGCACGGCCACGGTGAGCGGGGCGCAATTAAGCTCGCGTCCTTTGCGGAGCGCGGCATCCACGATGGTGGAAGCCTGGGCGAGACTAATCATCAGATGACAAACTACAGAGGAGAGAGGAAGGATCGCATGGTCTTTATTTCATTTCTGTAGTTTAGTTTCTGTTCTCTGTCATCTGTCTTCGGTCTTGCGACCGCGGTTTGCCCAATAAATCGATACAACGGCTGGATCGGCAGACTCCGGAACGCGCTTTGCCGTCTCCTCATAGCAGGCGAGCGTTTTGTCCACGAGCGGCAGATCGATGCCCCGGCGCCTGGCTTCCGCGGCCATCGTACGCAGATCCTTGATCGCGTCCTTGATCGCGAAAGTCGCTGGCCCGGCGTCGCGTCCCTGCAGCATCTGCGCAATGGCCTGCGCCCGTACCTTGAGCACGTTGGGGCCACCCGAGCTATCCGCAAGCACGTCCATAACCCGCGCGGGATCGACGCCCAGCGGCCGGCACAGCGCAAGCGCTTCGCCGAGTGCCTGCCAGTAGATCATGAGGGGCATGTTGACCGTCAGCTTCATCACCGCGCCCGCGCCGACCGGGCCGCAATGCTCGACGCGGCGGCATAGCTGTTTCAGTATGGGCTCGGCGCGGGCCGCATCGGCGGGCTCTCCACCGAGCACGCCTATCAGCTTGCCTTCGCGCGCCGGCCCGGTTGATCCACCGACCGGACACTCGACGAAAACGGCCCCCTTGGATCGCACTTTTTCTGCAAGCGCCGCCTCGGTGCGTGCCTCAACGGTGCTCATCTCAATGAACAGCTTGCCGCGCACGTCACCCGAGAGGAGACCTGCAGCGCCGCCGTAAACCGCATCGATCGCAGCCGCATCGGTGAGAATGGTGATGATCGTGTCGGCCCGGGCCACGAGCTCGGCAGGGCTCGCTGCGGCGGATGCGCCCGCTTGCTTGAGCGGCTGCACTTTCTCCGGGCTGCGATTCCATACGGTCAGCGCGTTGCCGAGATCGAGCAGGCGCTGGGCAATCGCGGCGCCCATCTTGCCGATCCCTGCAATGCCGATGTGCATGTGAGGCTCCCCTCCCCTTCTCGTCCGGCCACCATAGGGGATTGCTCGGTATCGAGAAAGATGCGTAGCGTC
>DATCJI010000513.1:0-3333 GCA_036562835.1 Xanthobacteraceae bacterium
GGGCGGATGGCGACGAGTTTCTGCGCGCCGCACCCGACTTCGATATCGAAACGCAGACAAAGCGTTATCCGCTGGCATCGGCCAACACCGCACTCGATGACTTGCGCGCAGGCCGGCTGCAGGGCGCAGCGGTGCTCATACCCGAGCGGTGACAGCTGGCGACAGCGCAAGCCCTGGATTAAAATGACTTCGAAAGACATAGGGCCGGTTAGGGCGCAACCGAGCTCGAACAAATGGAGAAACGATTGATGCCCAAGCTCCTCTCACCCGAACAAATCGAGCGCTACCACCAGGACGGCTACATTTCACCCATTCGCGTCATGTCGGAAAACGAGGCGGCTCGTGTTCGCGAGCGCCTTGAGGAATTCGAATCCCGCACGGGCGGCCCGCTACGCGGCGATCTCCGTCACAAGGCCCACCTGCTTTTTCCATGGCTCGCCGACCTTGTCCGTAATGGGAACATTCTCGACGCCGTCGAGGACCTGTATGGCGGTGATCTTCTTTGCTGGACGACGAACTTCTTCATCAAGGAGGCGCGCAATCCGGCTTTTGTCTCCTGGCACCAGGACTCAACATATTGGGGATTGAGCGAGCCGGATGTTGTGACGGCCTGGGTGGCCTTGACCCCCAGCAATGAAGCGAATGGCGCGATGCAGGTCGTTCCAGGTACCCACACGATGGATCAAATTCCGCATCGCGATACCTTCGACAAGCACAATCTGCTCACGCGCGGCCAGGAGATTGAGGTCGACGTGGATGCCGGCAATGCAGTGACCTTGAATCTCGCGCCCGGCGAGATGTCGCTTCACCACGTTCGGCTGGTGCACGGCTCGCCGCCGAACCCTTCGGGCGATCGCCGTATCGGCTTTGCGATTCGTTACATTCCGACCCGTGTGCGCCAGACGGTCGGGGAGGATAGTGCCACTTTGGTGCGAGGCGACGATCGTTTTCGTCACTTCGAGCTGGAGCCGCGTCCGCATGCGGAGCTCGCGCCTGAATTCCTCGCACTGCATAAACGAATCGCTGAGCGCAACGCGCAGATTCTTTATCGGGGCACGGAGGTGAAAAGCTACAACGAGCCTGCCGCTATCCGCGGGTGAGTTGCCGCTTCCTCTTTCAGGGGAGGCATTAAGCGGCACCGGCAATGCCGCGCCTGGATATCGGCTCGGCATGGCCGATCACGCGCTTTATCTGAGGGAAGCGCCGCCGCAGCGCGCGCTCAAGATCGTCGACTTTTTCGTGCATCTGGGAAACCTTCACGTCTGCGTCGATATGGCAGTGAAAATTGACGACCTCGCCACCCTCCGCCTCGCGCACGCGCACGTCATGAATTTCTCCGACCTGATCAACGTTAGTCGCAATCTCGCTTAGCGCCTGCCGCACGTCCGCGACCCGCGCGGGCGGTGCCTCACGGCCGGGCTCATCGTGAGGCTGAAGCGGCTCGATATGCGTGTCGACCTCTACGGTAGGACCGAGCTCGTCGCGGATCGCCTGCTCGAGCCCGCTCGCCACCTCGTGCGCCGCGCCAAGCGTTAGTGCGCCGTCAACCTCAAGATCAAGCGAAACGGCAAGGCGGTTCTCGAGCGCGTGCACCGTGACGTGATGCACCGCCAGCGCGTGGTTGCGGGCGATCACCATGACGCGCTCGAGCACGGTCTCGTCGTCCAGCGCGCGCGGCTCGGTGCCGACGGTGACCTCGGCAGCAGGGTGGGTTGCGCGCACCGCCTCGATGATCCGTGTCTTGACCGCCGCGACCCGGTCAAGCGGCAAAGTGCGGCTGACGCCAACAACGAGATCGACGAACAGCGTACCGCCGACCTGGCGCGCGCGTAGCCGTTCGAGGGCAACGACGCCTGCCAGGCGCTCAACCGCTGCCGCAATCCCGATGGCCACGCCTGCGGGCGCCGTGTCGGTCAACGTCTCGAAGGTGCGCCGCGCAAGCCGCCATCCGGCAACGCAGATGAAGATGGCCACGATCATGGCCGCAAGCGGATCAGCCCACCCATGGCCGAACGCGACAGCGATGAGCCCGAGGAGCACGGCTGCGGAGGACCACATGTCTGAGCTGAAATGGAGCGCATCCGCCTCGAGCGCTTCGCTCGAAGTCTCTCGCGCCGTGCGACGGAGCACGCGCGCGCGAAAGAAGTCGATGGCAATGGACGCAATGATCACGGCGAAAGCCCATGCGCTCGCCTCGACCTTGGGTCCGTGTGTGCCGGAGAGCCGTTGCAGTGCCTCCCAGATCACGACACCCGAGAGCAGGAAAAGCAGCGCCGTTTCAGCCAGCGCCGCCATGCTCTCGATCTTGCCATGTCCGTAATGATGCTCGGCATCAGCGGGCTTGCTGGACAGCCGCACGGCAAAGAACGTCATGACGGTCGCAGCGAGATCGAGGAGCGAATGTGCCGCTTCCGACAGGATAGCGAGCGAACCGCTGGCAACGCCCACGAGCGCTTTCGCCACCGTCAGCCCTGCCGAAACCGCGATGGACGAGAGCGCTACTTTCTCCTTGATGCTCTGCATGCAGGCTGTGATTCCGCGTTTTGATGCTCGATCGGCTTACATTGTGCGTGCACTGCCCGGCATTGGCTTCAGCATTTCGCCTTGGGAAAGCCTTGCTGCCCGGCTTTTGCACACTCTTTGAGCGGCATGCTCCTTCGGGTCGAGCATTGGCTTGGGCAACATCGAGAGTGCATCATCGACACCGGGGGTATGGTCAAAAATCGAAACACGACCCCATGCGTCAGGCCGCGCGAGCTGAACCGTATTGACGCGCCTACCGCGGCACTTGATGGACGACTCCTCACGGGCGCTTGCCAGGTCCACATCGACTCGAAAAAGAGGCGGCATCGTCGCTTGCCCGAAACCCCTTGCAAAGCTGAGCGATCTGCTTTGCACTGGGCTGTGGTCGCAATGAAGGACACGCTTCATTGCCTGGATCAGCGTCCTCGTGTCCCGGATCTGTACGCGCACGGCCTGACGCATCTGCCGAACCTCGAATGTCCAGAGCCCGTGCTTAAAATTACCGTTGTGGTGACCGCGCGGACCGCCTGATCCTTTGGCGCCCCCGTGCATCCGACACCTTGCCCGGCCGCTGACGGCAGCCTGTTTGCATGGATGCCCGGCGCGTGTGCGCGCGCCGCAGCGGGGTGCTTTGGCTAAATTAGCGAGCCGACGTTTGATATCGGCGATATGGGCGGCATGTCGGTTCATGGGTTGCTCCCCGCCGCGCTGGGCGCATTCGCGACGTTGAGGACGTTCGGATCGCCTAGATAAATGTGCACATGCTGGACCTCCATCGTGTGCCTGTAACCCCGCTTGTGACGGTCATAA
>DATCJI010000515.1:0-2654 GCA_036562835.1 Xanthobacteraceae bacterium
GACACCCGCCGCGCGGGGCGCGCGCACGCTGAGCTCGTCATGAAGCTGCGAGAATCCAAGGCGGGCCTGGCGAGGCGCCGAACGGCCCCGCCGAGAGGGGACTAGCGCCATGCGCGGACGGAAACCGCGACTGCTCCTACCCTATGCCCAATGGCCGTCAACCGACCGGCTGCTTTGGGAAGGCGCCATGGGCAGCGATGATCCCTTCGCCGAAGCAGGCCGAGCACGCTTGGCCCCGACCTCGCAGCAAAATTGTCTCGTCGCATGGCGGCGGTTCCTCGGGTTCTTGGCAATCCACGAGGCGCCCGCCCTGGAGCTCGCTCCGATGCAGCGGCTTAGCGCGGAGCGGGTGCGATCGTTCGTCGCCCACCTTGCTGAGACCAACATTCCACGATCGGTCGCCAGCCATGTTGGTGCGCTCTACCAGGCCGCTCGGCTGATGATGCCGAAACGCGACTGGACTTGGCTCAGGGCAATGAAAGCGCGCCTCCATAAGGCGGCGCCCGCATCTGCGCCAACCGGGCCTGTGATAACGAGCCTCCAGCTGCTCGAGCTTGGGCAGCAGCTGATGGACGAGAGTAAACCAAGAGCGGACACGCCGATCAGTATGGATGACGCCATACGTTACCGCGATGGCTTGATGTTCGCGCTTGTTGCATTTAATCCGATTCGGCGGAAGAACCTCGCCGCGCTTGAGATCGGCCGGCAGCTCGTCCGCGAGGGCAGTTGCTGGTACGTCATCATTCCACGCGAGGAGGCGAAGACCGGAACGCCCATCGAGTTCCCCATTCCTGAACTGCTAAACTCTTATCTGGCTATCTATCTCGAAACCGTTCGTCCGCGGATCCTCCGGGGCCGGGCCTGCGCCGCGCTCTGGGTGAGTTCTCAGGGGGGTGGCCCTATCTCGTACGGATCAATCGGCTACATCATGAGCCGGCACTCGATGAGGCGCCTCGGCTTCCGCATCAGCGCTCACGATGCACGGGATGCGGCGGCAACAACCTGGGCTTTGTTCGCGCCCGAGAAGATTGGCGTCGCCCGCGATCTGCTTACGCACAGCAACCTGCGCACAACCATCAAACACTACAATCGCGCGAGAGGGATCGAAGCCAGTCGAGCATACTGCCAGGTGATCGCTGCTATGCGCAAAAAACTAAATCGGCGCATCTGACAGCATCTCCGGTGCCGATTGCGGCCATCGCGTTCGAGATGAGGCCTGCCTGAAGGCGAAGGGGTTTGCAGAGCCGCATCCAACCGCGCGCCACACGCACCCGCGTCCGCGCTGCCCCGCCCGCTCCGCTAAGGCAGAAACCGCCGAAGCAGTATTGTTGGCGATCGGACCTTGGGGCGGCCGGGCCGGGATTGAAGTGGACGGATCACGCAGCGTGCTGCCGAGACGTACGATCGGCATTCTGAGCCGACCACTCATACGATCCGGTTGGAGGTTCGAATCCTCCCGGGCCCACCACGCAGTCCTGCGCTACTTGAGATTTCCTGTCTTTCGCCGAATACCCGCGATTTTGCGCGGCCGCATAGGCCGGCTTCCAGTCTCTGCAAGGAAGAAGGGCTGCTCAGAGGCGGTTTTGGGCCGTTCTGTCTCTGGCGTCCGAAAACCGTTTCCCGGAGCGCCGGCAAGGAGCGGCCAGAGACTCGGTTCGCATGCGACAGAGACCGGTTTGCATGCAAGAGTTTCGAGAGGTTGGGACGCGATGGTCATGCAATAGTCGACGCTCCTGCGATAGCCCGGTTGCCGCTGGGGTGTTGCGCGCCGTTGCGTGGGGTTCACGCAGAATATGGACTCGTGAGGCCGAGCATCCGGTACTGACGGGACCACTCGGCCGGGGAATCGCAAAGACGGACAACTCCAAGCCCGCGCGGCAGGCGCAAGCTGCACGCCGCGGCTGGAGAAAAAGGCTTCGCCTCCGATGAACAGGGCATCCATCCGTTCACGCGTAATAGCGACAAACGCCGCATCAATTTCACCGGGGGTGCTGGCATTGAAAAAAATGGGTCTTCGCGGAATCGAGTGGGTGATTTTTGGGTTGAAAGCGCGAGAAAAGCGGGGATTGCAGGGGGATTCTGCATTTCGAAAGATGCGATATTTGGCATGAATTCCGGATGGCACGAGCATCGAACCGCCGCCGGCGGCTATGGGATACGTATTCGTTTGCAGGCTTTCGCGCGCAACCGACGGTGCGGGGAATTTTCGGTGATCCGAAAGCGCGCGTGATCACGCTGCGCCGACGCTCAAAAAAACGACGTGCGGGTGCTGTGGCCGGATCCAGATGGGCTGGTACGACCGCAAGGTCCGTCAAGTACGCGATCTGTCTTGCGGGGACACGCGGATATTCCTGGAGCTGGAGGTGCGGCGCCTCGATTGCCGCAACTGCGGCAAGGTGAAGAGGGAGCGGCTCGACTTTCTGGCGGACAATCCGCTCTACACCAAGCGCTTCGCCTATTTTGTTGGACGACGCTGCCGGCAGGCGTCGATCGCGGACGTGGCGAAGGAGCTGGCGCTGGACTGGCACACCGTCAAGGCGCTGGAAATGCAGTATATGGAGGCCCAGCTCGCGCGCGCGGGCAGGCCCGGCCCACAGGTGATCGGGATCGACGAGATCGCGATCCGCAAGGGGCATACCTATCGGATCGTGGTG
>DATCJI010000003.1:0-2830 GCA_036562835.1 Xanthobacteraceae bacterium
GACCCGTGGATCGAGAGCGCGCCGACCGACAGGGTGCAAGTCGATCACTGGATGCCGGTCGATCAGTATATCGGCGGCATCGAGCACGCGATCCTGCATCTGCTCTACAGCCGCTTCTTCACCCGGGCCATGCGCATGACCGGCCACGCGGGTGTCGATGAGCCGTTCGCGGGGCTCTTCACGCAAGGCATGGTGGTGCACGAAACCTACCGAGCGCCGGGCGGCGAGTGGGTCGAGCCCGCAGAGGTCAAAATCGAAGGCGCCGGACAGGAGCGGCAGGCGCGCCTCATCTCGACAGGCGAGCGCATCGAGATCGGCTCGATCGAGAAGATGTCGAAGTCAAAACGCAACACGGTCGATCCCGACGACATCATAGCGAACTACGGAGCGGACACGGCGCGCTGGTTCATGCTCTCGGATTCGCCGCCCGACCGTGACGTGATCTGGACCGAGGAAGGCGTGCAGGGCGCCGGCCGTTTCGTGCAGCGCGTCTGGCGCCTCGTGCACGAGGCGGCAGGGGCGGCGAAAGGCGCGCCGCGGGAGCGGCCCGCGAGCTTCGGCGCGCCGGCGCTTGCCTTGCGCAAGGCGGCGCACCGGGCGCTTGCGCGCGTTACCGAGGACATCGAGCGACTGCGTTTCAATGTGGCGATTGCGCAGATCTATGAGCTTGCGAACGCCTTCCAGGCGTCACTCGGCGATCTCGAAGCCGAGCCCGCGCCGGACTTCCGCTGGGCCGCCGCCGAGTCGGCCGACATCCTGGTGCGCCTTTTTCAGCCCATGATGCCGCATCTCGCGGAGGAGTGCTGGGCCGCGCTCGGCCACAAAACCCTTGTCGCCTCAGAGGCTTGGCCCGTGCTTGAGCCGGATCTCCTGGTCGAGGACAGCATCACACTTCCGGTCCAAATCAATGGCAAGAAGCGCGGGGATGTCACAGTCGGGCGGAATGCGGGGAAAAGCGAGATCGAGGACGCCGTGCTCGCGCTCGAAGCCGTAAAGCGTGCACTCGGGGGCAGACCGCCGAAAAAGGTGATCGTGGTGCCGCAGAGGATCGTCAATGTGGTCGCTTGAAGGACGGCTGCGCCTTGCGGCCGCGCTCGCGTGCGCGGCGCTCGTCGGCGGCTGCTTCATGCCGCTCTACGGCGAGCGCTCGATGACCAATGAGCCCATGCTGCGCGAGCAGCTCAGCGCGGTGAATGTCGAGCAGATCCAGGCGCCGAAGGGCACCGACGAGGCACGGCTCGCGGTCGAAGTGCGCAATGCGCTGTTGTTCAGCTTCACCGGTGGCGAAGCGCAGGCGCCCCCTACGCACAAGCTCAAGATCGCGATCAGCTCCACGCGCACGTCGGTCATCGTCGACATCAATACGTCGCGGCCGGACATCGAGAACTATGGCATGACCGCCACCTATACGCTGACCGAGATTGCCACCGGCAAAATCGTCGTGACCGGGCAGACATTCTCCCGCGTCTCCTATGACATCCCCGGCCAGCAGCAGCGGTATGCGCGCCTGCGCGGGCTGCGCGATGCCGAGGACCGCGCCGCCAAGGTGATTGCCGACAACATCCGCAACCGCCTTGCATCCTATTTCATCGCCGGTACGTAACATCGTCGCGAGCGGTAGGGTGCGCAAAATCGGCCCCGGACTGCAATGGTGGGCACGGCGCGCGAGCCGATGTGCGCACGCGGGAATGTCATGCACGCGCGCCTTTGCCCACCCTACATCCGCAATGGCCTGAGCGATGGTGGCGCTGAAAGCGGCCGATGGCGATCGCTTCGTCACGCGGCCTGATCCGACAAAACCGGTCGTGCTGGTGTACGGAGCCGATGCCGGCCTCGTCTCCGAACGCGTCGAAGCGCTCATTGCAAAATCCGTGGACGATCCGGCCGATCCGTTTCAGCTGGCGCGGCTCGAAGGCGATGCACTCGCGCGGGAACCGGGCCGCCTGAGCGAGGAGGCAAACACCATCCCGCTGTTCGGCGGCCGCCGCGCGGTATGGGTGAAGGCCGGGGCGCAAAACTTCGCGACCGCAGTCGAGGCGCTGCTTGCGGAGCCGCCGCAGAGCACACGGGTGGTCATTCAGGCGGGCGATCTGCGGCGCAATGCGCCGTTGCGCACGGTCTGCGAAAAGGCCAAAGCCGCGGTGGCGCTGCCGTGCTACCCGGATGCAGAGCGCGACCTCGCGCGATTGATCGATACGGAAATGCGCAACTTTGGGCTTGCCATCTCGCCGCAGGCGCGCGCCGCGCTCGTCCCGCTTCTCGGCGGCGATCGCCTTGCCTCGCGTCACGAGATCGAGAAGCTCGCGCTCTATGCGCGCGGCACGGGACAGGTGGATGTCGAGGATGTGATGGAAGTCGTTGCGGATGCGTCGGCGCTGGCGCTCGACGCGTTGCTCGACGCGGCCTTTGCGGGAGATACGCGCGAGCTTGAAGTGCAGCTTGCGAAAACGCGCACCGCGGGCACCGCCGCCAGCACGATCATGTCAGCCGCGTTGCGGCAGGTCTCCCAGCTGCACAAGGGAAGGCTAGCGGCCGAAGCGGGGATGTCCGTGAGCGACGCCGCAAGCGCCGTGCAACCGTTCCTGCATTTCAGCCGCCGCGCGGCCGTCGAGAAGGCGCTGAATATCTGGACCTCGCAACGCCTCGAGGCGGCCATGGCCCGGCTTGCGCAAGCCGCGCTGCAGACGCGAAAGCAATCGGCCATGGCGGGTGTGACCAGCGAGCGCGCGCTGCTCGAGCTTGCGCTGCAGGCAAGAAAGCGCGCGTAGTCGCGATGCGGGGGATTTTGCTGGCCGGCGGGCGCGCGACCCGCCTTCATCCAATCACGAAG
>DATCJI010000116.1:0-4282 GCA_036562835.1 Xanthobacteraceae bacterium
CCACGTGGAAGGCAACCGCGTGCGCACGGCGTGCAGAAGCACGCCTTTGCGCACCCTACGAACCACTCATCCGCACAAAAATAATTTCCGTATCGTCGTAGGCGCGCCGCTCGAGCTCTTCAAAACCATTGGACGGCAGGAACCTGGCGCCGAGCTCCTCGACAACAACAAGTGCATCCGGACGAAGCCAGCCGCCGGAGCGGGCGGAGGCGAGCGCCTGCTCGGCGAGCCCTTGCCCATAGGGCGGGTCGAGAAACATCAAGGAGAACGGCTGGTGGATCTGTGCAGCCCCCAATCTTGTGGCGTCGCGCCGCAGGATGCGCGTAACTCCGCCGAGGCCCAGCGCGGTGATGTTCTCGCGCAAAAGGGCGCGCGCCTCGGCGTTTGCATCCACAAACAGAGCGAATGCGGCTCCGCGCGAAAGCGCCTCGATTCCCAACGCGCCGGTCCCGGCGAAAAGATCGAGCACGTGCGCGCCGCTGACCGGATCGCCGTAGGCATGCACGAGGATGTTGAACAGCGTTTCGCGCAGACGATCGGCCGTGGGTCGAATGCATTGGGTGCGTGGGCTCGCGAGAACGCGCCCACGCAGGCGCCCGCCGACGATACGCATTAGCGCTGGTTACGCCGCAGGCCCGCGCCTTTGATCCCCCGCGCCTTGAGCGCTTCGGGACCAGAAAGCATTTGCGCGCGCGGCGCCGACAAATCAGCCCCGATGCGGGCAATCAGGTTAGGACCGAGCTGCTCGCGCAGCGTGCGCGTCTTCACCTCGGCGATGCGCCCTGGAGCAAGCTCTCCCAGCTGAAACGGTCCGAATGAGATCCGAATAAGCCGGCCGACCGTCAGGCCCAATCCGCCGAGCACTTTCTTCACCTCGCGGTTTTTCCCCTCGCGCATAGCGAAGGTAAGCCAGACGTTGCTCGCTTGCACCCGATCGATATCGGCCTCGATCGGACCATAGTGCACGCCCTCGATGCTCACGCCGTGACGCAGTCGGTCGAGCTGCTCCTGACGTACGCGGCCATGTGCGCGCACGCGGTAGCGGCGCAACCAACCGGTCGCGGGCAGCTCCAGGGCGCGCGCGAGCGCGCCGTCATTGGTGAGGAGCAGGAGACCCTCGGTGTTGAAATCGAGACGCCCGACGCTGACGAGGCGCGGCAGGCCTTTTGGAAGAATTTGGAAAACTGTCGGGCGTCCGCGCGCATCGGCATGCGTGGTCAAGGTGCCGCGCGGCTTGTGAAAGAGAAAAAGGCGCGTGCGCTCGCGCGCGGGCAGCGCCTTGCCGTCGACCGAGATCCTGTCCTGTGCACCGACGTTGAGCGCCGGCGAGGCGATGACCTGTCCGTTGATGGCGACGCGCCCCGCCGCGATCCAGGCTTCGGCCTCGCGTCGAGACGCCAGTCCGGCGCGCGCGATGGCCTTCGCAACGCGCTCCCCTCGTGCAGGCTCGTGGCCCGTCTTTTGCACCATCATCAGTCTCGCCGCTGAAGCCGCGAGGTGGTAGCAAGGTGGGCGGGGTTGGACGAGGCATGGAAAAGCAGAGCTTCATGGATGCGGCGCTCGCGCAGGCGCGCACCGCAGGCGAAGCCGGGGAAGTGCCCGTTGGTGCCGTGATCGTGCGTGAGGGCGCCGTAATTGCACAGGCGGGCAATCGCACGCTGCTATACCGCGACCCCACCGCGCACGCGGAAATGATCGCAATCCGTCAGGCCACGCGCCTGCTTGCCAACGAGAGGCTGATCGATTGCGATCTCTACGTCACGCTCGAGCCCTGCACGATGTGCGCAGCGGCAATTTCGCTTGCGCGCATTCGCCGCCTTTACTATGCGGCGGCCGATCCCAAGGCGGGCGCGGTCGAGCACGGCGTGCATTTCTTTTCTGAGCCCAGCTGCTTGCATCGTCCGGAATTCTATGGCGGCATCGCCGAGGGCGAAGCGGCGGCGCTGCTGCAGAGCTTCTTCCGCGCGCGCCGCCCGTGAGAGCATTGATCACATCGAGGAGGTATTCGTGCACAAGTTCATAACGATCGCCATTGCAGTAGCCGCTCTCGCCGGACCGGCGGGAGCGCAAGAGCAGCAATCGTTCAGGACATTGTTGGGCAAGGGGTATGACATCAAGAGCGTGACCTTTGTGCGCGGGGAAGCGACCGACAATCGAGAGACCTTCGTGGTCACGCTGCAGAAGGAAAAGTCCGTAGCGGTCTGCTATTACGCCGCGGTGAACTGGATCAATCTGAGCAACCCCCAGCTCGACGACGCCAAGCGCTGCGACGTGCGGCAATGAATTGGCGCTGCGAGGGCGCGATCCGACCTACTGCAGCAAGACAGGCAGCTTGTCCTTCAGCTCGCGCTTGGCCGTCTCGCCGGCGCGCAGAATCGCGCTCGCCTGCAGAAAGTCGAGCATGCGGAAGCGGCCCACGTTCGGCCGCACGAGCAGATCGGGTGGCGCATGCTTGACCTTCTCCGCAGTGATGGCGCTCGCCATGACCAGCACCGCGGCAAACATGCACTCCCAGGGACTGGGAATCTCATGTCGCGTTTCGAACGGCTGGCTCGAAATGTCCACCGCGATGGTGACGTCCGCGCGCTCGCGCACGTGCTCGAACGGCAGCGGATTGGTTGCGCCGCCGTCGATCAGAACGTGCCCGTCAATCATGACTGGACGCATCAGTGTGGGCAGCGCGATGGAGGCCGCGAGCGCCGGCCACAGCGGACCAGATGAGAATGCGACCTGCTCGCGCCGATAAAGATCGCTCGCGATGACGATCAGCGGCAGCGGAAGGTCCTCGAAACGGGCCGGCACCATGCCGGGCAGGAATTGGGTGCAGAATTTTTCCGCATCGACCAGCGTCATGCTGCCAAGGCCTGCGCTCAACAGGCTCGCGAACGTGCTCCCGCGCGTGGCGATGAGGCGGCGGAAGACCTCAGCACGGTCATGGGCCAGTCCCATGACATGCCGGCGCATTTCCTTGCCGCTCATGCCCGCGCAATAAGCCGCGCCAACGAGCGCGCCCACCGAGCTGCCGGCAACCGCGACCGGCTTGCACCCGAGCTCATCGAGCGCTTCGCACATTAGGATGTGGGCCAATCCCCGCGATCCGCCGCTGCCGAGGGCAAGCCCGAAGGTTTTGCTCATCTAGAGCATGATGCGTTTTGCTCCGCTCATTCCCGCGCAAGCGGGAATCCAGCATTGGGGAACTGGGTCCCCGCTTTCGCGGGGACGAGCGGCTGGTGCGGCGAGTCGGCCTAAACTCATCCCGCTCTGGCTCCGGCGGCGCGGGCAAACTCCCATGCCTTATGCGCGAGCGGCCGCACAAGCGGTCCCATCGTCAATGCCTGCTCGCTGGTCGCCGTGCCGTCGCGGGCACGCCCGACGATGCCCTGGAAGATCGCAGCGAGGCGAAAGAAATTATAGGCGAGGTAGATCGGAAGATACGGGCGCGGATCGAGTCCGGTGCGCGTCACATAGGCGTCGACATATGCGCTGCGCGAGGGGATGCCCAGTGCGTCGAGGTCATGCCCTACGAGCGAGCCCACGCCAGCGCCCGTCTCCGACGGAGGCATGTCCCACTGCATCAGATGATAAGCCAGATCGGCGAGCGGATCGCCCAAGGTGGAAAGCTCCCAGTCCAGCACGGCAAGGATCTGCGGTTCGCACGGAGCTAGAATGATATTGTCCAGGCGATAGTCGCCATGCACTAGCCGCACCGGTACGGGCGGCGGAAGGTGCTTCGGCAGCCATTCGATCAACTCATCCATCTCGGCGATCCGCGCCGTCTCCGACGCGCGGTATTGCTTGGACCAGCGCTCGATCTGGCGCGCAACGTAATTCTCGCCGCGGCCAAACTCGGCGAGACCGAGCGCCGCCGGTTCGAAGCTGTGCAGCGCCGCCAGGGCAGCATTCATCGCATTATAGATATCGCCGCGTTCTTTTGCTGACGCTTCCGGGATGTGCGGCTCCCAGATGACCCGCCCTGCAACATACGCCATGACATAAAACGGCGTGCCCACGACTCCTGGGTCATCACAGTAAACAAGCGGCCGCGCCACGGGGAACTGCTGTGCGTGCAGCGCGCTGATCACGCGATATTCACGGTCGACGGCATGCGCCGACGGCAGCAGTTTTCCCGGCGGCTTGCGGCGAAGCACGTAGCAGCACATTGGCGTCTCGATCAGATAAGTCGGGTTTGATTGACCTCCTTTGAACTGGCGCATCACGACGGGGCCTTCAAAGTCCGGCAGGCGTTCTGAAAGAAAAGCGTGCAGGCGCGCGGTGTCGACCG
>DATCJI010000043.1:0-4177 GCA_036562835.1 Xanthobacteraceae bacterium
GTGAGCGCACCCAGCGCGCCGGAGCGCACGGCTGCAATTGCCTCGCGCGCCAGCGCATCGGCCCGTTCGTTCAGCGCGTGGCCGACATGGCCGCGCAGCCAGTGCCAGCGTATCTGATGCTGCGCGCTGGAGGCATCGAGCCTCTGCCAGAGATCGACATTCTTGACCGGCTTCCTGTCTGCGGTCCGCCAGCCGTTGCGCTTCCAGCCTTTTATCCATTTCACGACCCCGTCACGCAAATACTGGCTGTCGGTGTAGAGGTCGACCAGACAAGGGCGGTTCAGCGCTTCCAGCGCGGCAATTGCGGCAGTGAGCTCCATGCGATTGTTGGTCGTGTGCAGCTCACCGCCTTTGAGCTCCTTCACGTGCTTGCCGAAGCTCAGGATCGCGGCCCAACCGCCCGGGCCGGGGTTGCCGGAGCAGGCTCCATCCGTATGAATGACGACGTGCGGCTCGCTCATGGAGCGCAGTCGGCGCCGTAATCGCGCGCGCTGCGCACCGACTGGTGAAAACGCAGCTTGCGGAAATATTCGACCGGGTCCTTCGGCCGCACCAGCGCGCCCGCGGGCACTTCGAACCAGTCGACAAGTCGCGTGAGAAGAAACCGCAGCGCGGCACCGCGCGCGAGCAGCGGCAAGGCCACAAATTCCTCGTCCTGCAGCGGGCGCACCCGTGCATAAGCCTGCAGCAGCGCCCTGCTCTTCGTTACGTTGAACGAGTGATCGCTCTCGAAGCACCACGCATTGAGGCAGACGGCGATGTCATAGGAGAGTGCATCCGTGCAGGCGAAGTAGAAGTCGATCAGTCCCGAGAGCTCGTTGCCAAGAAAGAATACATTGTCAGGAAACAGGTCCGCATGGATTACCCCTCGCGGCAACTTGCGCGGCCATTCCTTTTCGAGCTTGGAGAGCTCCGCGGCGATGAACGGCTCGAGCTCGCGCTGCACCTCGTTGGCGCGCCGCCGGCAGCTCTCGAAAAGACCGCGCCAGCCTTGAACGGATAGCGCGTTCTCGCGGCGCTTGTCGAAGCTGAGCCCGGCGAGATGCAGTTGTGCGAGCGCCTGTCCAAGCCCGGCGCAATGCGCCGCCGACGGGCGGCGGATCCACATGCCATCGAGAAAGGTGATAAGCGCAGCCGGCCTGCCCGCCACCTTGCCTAACACGTCTCCGCGCTTGTTTTGTACCGGCTGCGGACAGCTGATGCCACGCGCGTGCAGGTGCTCCATCAGGCCGAGGAAGAAAGGCAAGTCCTTGGCGCTGACCCGTTTTTCATAGAGCGTGAGAATGAAATAGCCGCGCCTCGCGTGAACGAGGAAGTTCGAGTTCTCCACACCTTCGGCGATGCCCTTGTAGGACAGCAGCTCTCCGATTTCGTAATTGGCGAGGAACGCGATCAGATCCTCTGCTGGGACATCGGTGTATACGGCCACGAGCCATCCCGTTCATTCCGCGGCCTCGTTTCCGCGCAGGACGCGCGGCAACGGGAAGAACATGTCTTCCTCCGCGGTGGTAACCGTGTCGACGCTCACCTCGTATCTTTCCGCAAAAGCGCCGACCACCTCCTGCACCAAATCTTCGGGCGCCGACGCGCCTGCGGTCACGCCCAGGGTGCTGATGCATCCGAGGGACTCCCAATCGATCTCGGAAGCGCGTTGCACGAGCGCCGCACGCGGGCAGCCGGCGCGCTCGGCTACTTCGCGCAGGCGCTGCGTATTGGATGAATTGGGCGAGCCCACCACCAGCATGGCATCCACCATGGGCGCAACCTTCTTGACTACTTCCTGACGGTTCGTCGTCGCGTAGCAGATATCCTCCTTGTGCGGTCCGTGGATTGCCGGAAAACGTGCTTTGAGCGCAGCGACGATCTCGGCCGTGTCGTCGACCGAAAGCGTCGTCTGCGTGACATAGGCGAGATTGGCGGGGTCGCGCGGTTGAAAGTTCTGCACTTCGGCGACCGACTGAACGAGCGTGATCGCGCCTTTCGGCAGCTGTCCGATGGTGCCGATCACCTCCGGATGTCCCGCATGGCCGATGAGGACGATCTCGCGCCCGCGCCTGTGATGGATCTCGGCCTCGCGATGCACCTGGGTGACAAGCGGGCAGGTGGCATCAAGCGCGAACAGATTGCGCCGCTTTGCCTCCGCCGGAATGGATTTCGGCACTCCGTGCGCGGAAAAAATAACCGGCGCATTTGTATTGGGCACTTCGTCAAGCTCCTCGACGAAGATGGCGCCCTTGCGCTTGAGGCTTTCGACGACGTAGCGGTTGTGCACAATTTCGTGCCGCACATAGACCGGAGCCCCGTAGCGCAGGAGTGCCTGCTCGACGCTTTCGATGGCGCGGACAACCCCGGCACAAAACCCGCGCGGAGAGCACAAGAGCACCTTCAGCGGGGGCTTTGCGCGTGGAGCGGGCGAGGAAGACATATGCGGACCTCTGGGGGAATTCGCCCCTGGTCACCATGGACCTCCCGCGAAATGGGGCTTGCGCAGTGGACCTGTCAAGGAACAGACGCCGGGCAGCCGGGATTGCGCACCGCCGGGGTGAGCGCCTATATTCCCGTCACTTCCGTCATTCCGATGGTTTCAAGCCTCGCCTGCCCGGCGGGCGAGGCATAGAGGGAGATTTACCCGATGGTGGCAGCGCCGCTGATGCCGAAAGCGACGGCCGTCTGGCTCGTTGAGAATACCGCGCTCTCGTTCGATCAGGTTGCGGACTTCTGCAAGCTGCACCCGCTCGAGGTCAAGGCAATCGCCGATGGCGACGCGGCGCAGGGCATCAAAGGCCTCGATCCGGTGCTTACCGGCCAATTGAGCCGCGACGAGATTGAGAAGGGCGTGCACGATCCGAATTACAAGCTCAAGCTGCTCGATCCAAAAGTGAGACTTCCCGAGGCCAAAAGAAAAAAGGGCCCGCGCTACACGCCGGTTTCACGCCGGCAGGACCGCCCGAATGCCATTCTCTGGCTCGTACGCAATCATCCGGAGCTTAAGGACAGCCAGATCATGCGGCTTGTGGGCACCACGAAGTCGACCATCCAGGCAATCCGCGAGCGCACCCATTGGAACGCGTCCAACCTGCAGCCCATGGATCCGGTAACGCTCAGCCTGTGCTCGCAGATCGACCTCGATCTTGAAGTGCACCGTGCTTCGAAGGACAAGCCGGTGGTGGCCGAGGCAGCAGGCGCAACACTCTTGCCAGCTTCGGAAACGACGGCGCGACGAGAGCCTGAGCCGGCCGAGAAGAAGCCGGGCGACGAGCTCAATGTCGATGCGGTATTTGCGAAACTCAAGCAGCTCGGCGGCGGGGCCGGCGGCAAGAGCGAGTAGCGTCAAGCCCTGCCTTGCCGGTTAGGCTTTGGGTTCGTTTTTACAGATTTGGCATGAGGGGCGCTGAGCATGTCACCGCGCCAGCACAACCAAAGCGAGCACAATGCCGGGATTACTCCCTTTTTGCCTGCATTTTCAGGAAATAACAGGGACCTGTTCGCCCACTTCACGCCGGCCTCTCCGCATTGCTGTTTGCAATGATCAGCAATGCGCGTTCCGGGTGCACCACGCTGAACGGCCAGCGAAGGTTAAGATCGTCCCCTGGAGGGTTTCCTGCTCCTGAACGCAGCTCGCCATCCGGGCGAGAGCCCCAGCTGAAGAGTTTCTCAAGCAGTTGGGAATGTCCGTGAATACGCTGGCGGTGCCGCCGCTGCGCGTTCCGGCTACGCCCCAAAGGCGAGTGGTCGGAACAACAGTAAACGCAACCGTTCCATAATTTCTGTGTCTCAGACCACGGGTGCAGTCCACTCCACCAACACGCGGCCATTGTAAAATACAATGATTTGCAATGGCCGCTGGCTGCCGGATTGGCTTTTGCCGGGTGGACCTCAGCCCGTGGCCGCGAGTGCGCCCGTGCAGAGTCAGGGACACGACGGTCATGGCGTGCGGCCGCGCCGCCACCCGCTTGTCATATCGGGTGCGTTCTGATCTTTGGTTCACGCTATCAAACAGCGCAGTTGCCGCCGTGCCGCTTTCGAGGGCGGCGCAGCGGCCAGAGTAGAACATAACGAGAACAGAAATGCAAGCGGTTCCGGAACGCGGTAAGGCCGCAGCTGCCTCCCCGCGCCATCTCCGTTTCGGCGCTGCGAAGGGTTGACCTGTTCTGTACGGCACCGTACGGTCTCCCCA
>DATCJI010000071.1:0-8624 GCA_036562835.1 Xanthobacteraceae bacterium
GAGGAAAAGGACATCGGCAGGGGCGAGCGTTTCACCTACAAGTTCAACTGCGCGCGGTAGCACTTCGCGCGCTACGCGGGAGCTGCTCAAGGACGACACCTTCGAAATTGTCACGACGGAGCGTCTTGAACGCGAGCTCGAACGGGTGCGTGCGGCTGCTGCGGGCGAGATCGAGGGCGTTTTCGGTGCACCGTCGATAAGCTGGCGCGTCGACCGCGAAGCCGCCAATTTTGTCGGCGCAGGCCGCGCACTTCTGCTCCAGCTTGCGCATCCATGGGTTGCCGCCGCCATCGAACAGCACTCGGACACGTTTGCGCATCCGATTGGGCGTTTTCATCGCACGTTCAAGCTCGTTTTCACGCTGGTGTTCGGCACGCTTGAGCAAAGCCTCAAGGCAGCGCGCATGTTGCACCAGCTGCATGCAGGGATCACCGGCACATTGCCGCGTGCGGCGGGTCCTTTTCCGGCTGGCTCGCCCTTTAATGCCAACGGCATTGCAGCACTGCGCTGGGTCTATGCGACGCTCATTGACACGTCGGTTATATGTCACGCGCTCGTGCTGCCACCGCTCACGCCCGCCGAACGCGAACAGTTCTTCGAGGAAAGCTGTCTCTTTGCCGGGTTTTTTGGCATTTCCCGCGAACATCTCCCGGGAAGCTGGTCCGAGTTTTGCGGTTATGTGCACACATTCCTTGAATCCGACGTGTTGATCGTCACCGGCGCCGCACGGAGCATGGCGCATCGTCTGCTGTCAGATGAAGCCCATTGGTTACGCGCTCCACCCTCGTATATGGCGCTCACCGCAGAGTTGCTGCCGCCGCGTCTACGCGATGCATTTGGCCTCCCATACGGCAGCCGCGAGCGCGCCGCAGCGGCACGTTTGCGTGCTCGTCTGCGAGCCATCTATACGTATTTGCCCTCGCGGCTTCGCCATGTCGGCCCCTACCATGAAGCACGGGAGCGGATTGCAGGGCGCAGCTCGCCGCGTTTGGTGACGCGCCTCTCGAACCGTGCGTGGATCGGCCAATCCATGTTGCCGCGTTGAGCCGGTGGAGCGATGGGGGCTGTCGTGTCATGCTGGCTACATACCAGCGGGGCATTCTGTTCGGCCTGCTCCAGGAGAGAAGTCGATGAGCAACACCAAAGCCATTCTGCTATCGCTGATCGCGCCGATCTGGCTCGCGCTCGCCGGCCCTGCCGCTGCAGCGGACGTGATCTGCTACAACTGTCCGCCGGAATGGGCCGATTGGGCATCCATGTTGCGGGCCATCAAGGCCGATCTGGGCTACGACATTCCCTTCGACAACAAGAATTCCGGCCAGGCGCTCTCTCAGCTTATTGCCGAGAAAAACAATCCGGTTGCGGATCTCGCCTATTACGGCGTGAACTTCGGCATGAAGGCGAAGGCCGTGGCCGTGCACGATGCTTACAAGCCCAAGGGCTGGGAAGACGTGCCGCCGGGACTGAAAGATCCGGACGGCTACTGGACAACGATTCATTCCGGCACGCTTGGCCTGTTCGTCAACAAGGACGCCCTCGGTGGAAAGCCGGTGCCGGCGTGCTGGAAGGATCTGCTGAAGGCAGATTATCGCGGCATGGTCGGCTATCTCGATCCCACTTCCGCAGCGGTCGGCTATGTGGGCGCCGTTGCGATCAATCTCGCGCTCGGCGGGTCGGTCACCGATTTTTCGCCCGCGGTTGGCTTCTTCAAGGACTTGCAGAAGAACCAGCCGATCGTCCCCAAGCAGACCTCATACGCGCGCGTTGTATCGGGCGAGATTCCCATCCTGTTCGATTACGATTTCAACGCCTATCGCGCCAAGTACGGTGAGAAGGGAAGTTTCGAGTTCGTCATTCCCTGTGAAGGCTCGGTCATGTTTCCTTATGTGGAGGGCTTGGTGAAGAACGCCCCGCACAAAGAAAAAGCCGAGAAGGTGTTCGACTATTTGTTGTCCGACAAGGGGCAGAAGATCTGGACCAACGCGTATTTGCGCCCCGCGCGCCCCATTCCTCTGCCCGAGGAGGTCAAACGTAAATTCCTTCCCGATGCGGATTATGCGCGCGCGAAAAGCGTCGACTGGGGGCAGATGGAATCCGCGCAAAAGCCATTCACGGACCGCTATCTCGCCGAAGTGCGGTGAGACGCCGCTAGATTGCGCACGAACGCACCGTATGTAGGGGCGGTTTTAAAACCCGGCCCTACGGTATTGCGATTTCAATGTCTCGCATAAATTTCGTTCGTCTGTGTCTCGTGCCGCTTGCAGTCGTAACCACGGCGTTTTTCCTCGTGCCCATGGCGCAGTTGATGATCGTCGGCGGCACCGGTCCATGGGGTCTCGCCGCCTACGCGGCGATTCTGACCGAGCCGCGCTACCGGGCGACGCTCATCAATACGATCGCGCTTTCCGCCGCGACTACGGCGGTGACGCTCGTAATGGCGACGGTCGCAGGACTGTTCCTGCACCGTAATCGCTTTCCCGGCCGCACCGTGCTCATCGCGATGCTCACGTTCCCGCTGGCATTTCCGGGTGTGGTGGTGGGCTTCATGATCATCCTGCTCGCCGGGCGGCAAGGGCTGATCGGCGATGTGACGGCGCGACTGCTCGGCGATAAGGTCGTTTTCGCCTATTCCATCCAGGGTCTGTTTCTCGGGTATCTCTACTTCTCCATTCCGCGCGTGATCCTCACGGTCATGGCCGGGATCGAGAAACTCGATCCGGCGCTCGAAGAAGCGGCCCGCGCGCTCGGCGCGGGACGATGGGCAGTGCATCGCGATGTCATCCTGCCGGCGCTGCGGCCCGCATTCGTCGCGTCCGGCGCCATCGCATTTGCAACCGCCATGGGCGCCTTCGGCACAGCCTTCACGCTCGCCACAAATATCGATGTGCTGGCGATGCTGATCTACACCGAGTTCACGTTATCGGCGAACATCGCGATGGCTGCCGCGCTCTCGGTCGGGCTCGGACTGATCGCCTGGGCCATTCTTGCGCTTGCGCGCTCCTTGAGCGGTGGCCCGGTCGCCGCGGCAGGTTAAGTCACATGCGCGACCGGCTCCTCTTCATCGTCCAGCTTGCGTTCACCCTGGCGATTGCCGCATTCCTTATCGTGCCGGCGCTCCTCTCCATGCTCGCCGGCGTGACGGTGAATTACTTCCGCGGCATCTCGTCGGGAGTGACCCTGCAATGGGTCTTTACGGTGTGGCAGCTCTACGCCGACACGATTGCCCGCTCGCTTTTGATCGCCTTTGGCACGCTTTCCGTCACTCTTGCTGTCGGCATCCCCGCCGCGTACGCGCTGCACGTGCGGAGCGGGCGGGCGGCACGGCTGATTGAGGAAATCATCACGCTTCCCCTTGCCATTCCGGGCCTCGCCATCGCGCTCGCCCTTCTGCTTTCGTACGGAGGCATGAGTGCGTTTCGCCTGTCATCGCTGTTCATTCTGGCAGGCCACGTGGTGTTCACGCTGCCCTTCATGGTGCGCTCCGTCATGGCGGTATTTGCCAGCATCGACGTGAAGACACTCGATGAGGGCGCGGCATCCCTTGGTGCCTCGCCCTGGCGCCGCTTTCGCGATGTCATTGTGCCCAATGCGGCCCCCGGCATTCTCGCCGGCTCCTTGATGGTGATTACGCTCTCGCTTGGTGAGTTCAACCTTACCTGGATGCTGCACACGCCGCTCACCAAGACGCTCCCGGTCGGACTGGCGGACAGTTATGCCTCCATGCGGCTTGAAGTGGCCTCCGCCTACACGCTCATCTTTTTTGTCATGATCATTCCTCTTCTCGTCGGCATGCAGCTCGTCGCCGACCGCACGACTCGTGCCGGCGCGTTTCGGGTGCGCGCGTGACCTCGGGCGTTCGCCTCGAAAACTGCGGCAAGACATTTCCCGACGGCACCCGCGCGCTCGATCCGATTACGCTCGAAGTGGAGCAGGGCGAGACGGTTGTGCTGCTCGGGCCTTCCGGCTGCGGCAAAACCACCAGCTTGCGCATCATTGCCGGGCTCGAGCAACCGGACCT
The DNA here is from genome assembly GCA_036562835.1 of Xanthobacteraceae bacterium. Lineage (GTDB taxonomy): Bacteria > Pseudomonadota > Alphaproteobacteria > Rhizobiales > Xanthobacteraceae > VAZQ01. Next base: position 4,019 of record DATCJI010000071.1, read on the forward strand.
CGGTGGCCGCGTGCTGTTTGCCGGCGAGGACGTGACCGCCACTCCCATTGAGGGCAGGAACGTGGGCATGGTGTTCCAGTCCTACGCACTCTTTCCCAACATGAGCGTGGCGGAAAATATCGGCTACGGCCTCAAGATCAGGCGTGTAGGCGGTGCCGAGCGCCGCGCCCGCATTGCCGAGCTCGTGGCGCTGACCGGCATCGAGGGCCTTGAGCACCGGCGTATTGATCAGCTCTCGGGCGGCCAGCGGCAACGCGTGGCGCTGGCGCGCGCCGTCGCTGTCCGCCCGCGCGTCTTGCTTCTGGATGAGCCGCTCACTGCGCTCGACGCGGCATTACGCGAGCGGCTGCGCGGCGAGCTGAACCGGTTGCTGCGCACCCTCGGCATTACCGCGGTTTATGTCACGCACGATCAGGCCGAAGCCATGACCTTGGGCGATCGTATCGTCGTTATGAACAAGGGCAGCATTGCGCAGATCGGGACGCCAAAAGAAATCTACTTCAAGCCTGCGAACCGGTTCGTGGCCGAATTCATTGGCGCCGCAAATATCGTGGAGGCCGACGCGGAGTCTGGCAGGCTCGCGCTCGCCGGCGGGTTCTTGCCGCTCCTCAATGGCGGCGCGACGGGGCGCGTAACGGTAATGATCCGCCCCGAATCCATTGGCATCGGTGCGCCGACAACCGCCTGTTGCGGCATCGTCGAGAGCGTCAGCTTCATGGGCGACCGGCAGCGGCTCACGCTCAGCGGCGTGACCGAGCGGCCGCTCACGGTGGAAATTGCGAATTCCATTGATGTGAATGTGGGTGAGAAGGTCGGACTCATGATTGATCCGCAATCGATCCGTATTTTGCCCGGAGAGTAGCGGTGACCTCCCGCTGGAATCTGATCGCCCAGATTACCGACTTGCACATCAAGCGCCCGGGGGAGCTCGCCTACCAGAAGATCGATACGGCTGCGGCATTGACACGGTGCATTGACACGCTGAATGCGCTGGTGCCGCGCCCGAACCTCGTGGTGATCACCGGCGATCTCGTCGATACGCCGCTGCTCGATGAATATGAGCATCTCCTGCGCCTGCTCGCGCCGCTTGAGCTGCCGTTTGCAGTCGTTCCGGGAAATCATGACTCGCGCGCCTGGCTGCGGCAGGCGTTTCCCGCGCAACCCTATGCGCGGGAGAAGGGCGCCCTTGATTTGGCTCTCGCGGTCGAGGAGCTCGACGTCATTCTATTGGACTCAAGCGTGCCCCGGGCCGACTATGGCGAGCTGGACGCGCAAACCCTGCAGTGGCTCGATGCAACGCTCGCGCGGGACGTGCAGCGGCCGGCCCTCGTGTTCCTGCATCATCCGCCATTCGTGACCGGAATTGCGCACATGGACCGTCAGAACCTGCATAATGCGGAAGCGCTCGGCGCCGTGCTAAGGCGTCATTCGCGCGTGCGCGTTGTTGCGGCCGGCCATGTCCATCGTTCGACACAAACGATTTTCGCGGGTGTCCCAACAAGCATCTGTCCCGCACCTAATCATGCGGTTGTGCTCGACCTGTGCGCCGCCTTTCCGCCGTCTCTCAGGGTTGAGCCGCCGGCGCTGCACCTGCACGCCTGGGACCGGTTGAATGAAACGCTGATTACCCATTTCGTCCCCATCGGGGACTTTTCGGGCCCCTATCCCTTTTTCGCCCCCGATGGCCGGCAGCTGTAATCTGCGCCGTCATTCGGGTCGAGGCCCGCAGCCCAGAGCCCTGCTATAGTAGTCGTCTTGATCCTGCGAGGAGGAATGATCCCGTGGACAACAGCCGCTGCGCCGTCATCGTCGTCGATCTGCTCAAGGGCTTCTTCAAGCAAAATCCCACCTTGCCCGACCCACTGAACGCCAAGCATCTGTTTGGCATCGTGCGGCGTGTCATCGACAACGCGCGCGACCACGGCGTGCGCATTGTTTTCATCAAGGATAATTTCCTGCCCGAGGAAGTCCCCATCGACAAGCATTTCAAGATCTACGGGCCACATTGCATCATTGGCACGCCCGACGCGGAGGTCGTCGACGAGCTCGCGCCCCGGCCAGGCGACTTCCAGATCCGCAAGAAGCACTACAGCGCGTTCAATTCCACCCGGCTGGACGCGGTGCTGCGCGAGCTCGACGTCAAACGCCTGTATTTCACCGGCGCCTGGACCGAAGCCTGCGTGCAGCACACGGTCATCGATGCGTTCTATTTGAACTACGAAATCAATGTCATTTCGGATGGCGTGTCATCACCTCATCGCGACGCGCACGAGTACGCGCTCAACTATATGCGCCAGTACCATCGCGCGAATATCATCACCAGCGACGAGGCGATCGCGCAATTCGGGGCTGGTGCGGCGCCCGCACTGCAACCTGCTGCGCGCGAGCTTGAGCGTCCCACCTATGCGAGCTGGTCGCGTGCCTCTTGAACATGCGGTGAAACCCGCGCAGCGCGCGGGCAATCTCGTATTTGCCTCAGGATTGATCGCGAGCGAGGAGGGGCAGGGGCTCGCGCGCAACGCGCGCATCGACCCGGCGTTCCCGTATTACGGCTCGGCCATCAAGCGCCAGACGCGCTTTGTCCTGGAAAAGCTAACCAGGATTTTTGCCGATGTGGGCACTTCGCTGCAGCACGCCGTCAAGGCGCATGTATTCCACACCGACCTGCGCAATTTTGACGCTTTCGACGAGGTGTGGCGCGAATTTTTCCCGGCGCGTCCGCCTTGCCGCGCCACGGTAGGGATGGGTGGTCTGCCGGTGCCTGGATGCGTGGTGGCCATAGATCTCATCGCAGCGCTGCCTGGCACGCCTGTCGAGGTGTTCTCATCCTCGGCACCCCGCGCGCCGGTGAACTATTCGGAGGCGATTGCGGCGGGCGACCTCGTGTTTGCGGCAGGCCTGATGGCAAGCGACTACAAGACCGGTGTTCCCGCGGAGGCGCGGGTGGACCCCGCGTTCCCGTACTACGGCTCCGATATCAAGCGCCAGACCCGCTACATTCTGAACAACTTCAAGACTGTGTTCGCGGCGGCCGGTACTTCCCTGGATCGCGTGGTGAAGGCGCACGTGTATTTGAAAGATCTGCACGACTTCAATGGTTACGACGAGGCCTGGAAGGAATTCTTTCCATCTCCGCCTCCGCGCACCACAGTCGGTGTGCCGGATTTGCTGGTGCGCGATGCGCTGGTGGAGATCGATCTCATTGCAGCGTCCCCTTCCGTCCGTCGAGAATTCATCGATGTGCCGGATATCCCCAAGCCGCTCGCCAATTATGCACCGGCGTTGCGGGTCGGCAATCTGGTGTTTGCGGCGGGCGCGCTCGCGACCGATTTCAAGACCGGGATTGCGCCGGAGGCGCGCATCGATCCGGCATTCCCGTATTACGGCTCGGCCATCAAACGGGAGACACGCTACATCCTCAACAACCTGCGCAAGACATTTGCGGCGGCGGGGACCTCGCTCGATCAGGTCGTGAAGGCGCAGGTCTTTTTGACGGATCTGGCCGATTATAGCGGCTTCGACGAGGTCTGGAACGAATTTTTTCCGATCTCGCCGCCGCGCACAGTGGCGCGAACCACGGGTTTGCTCATCAAAGGCAATCTGATCGAAATCGATCTCGTCGCTGTGGTGCCATGAATCCTCCGCCCGCTGAAATCGGCGCGCCGATAGCGGAGATTGAGACCCCGGCGCTGATCCTCGATCTCGATGCTTTCGACCGCAACATCAAGAAAATGGCGGAGTTTGCCGCGCGCTCAGGCGTGCGACTGCGGCCGCATGCGAAGTGCCACAAGTCACCGGCTATTGCGCACCGGCAGATCGCGAGCGGCGCAGTGGGTCAATGCGTGCAGAAAGTGGGTGAAGCCGAAGTGCTCGTGCGCGGTGGCATCAAGGATGTGCTGGTCACCAACGAGGTCGTTGGAGAACGCAAGCTGCGGCGACTTGCTTCTCTCGCCAAGGACGCCACGGTCGCGCTGTGTTTTGACGCGGCGGAGCAGGTCGATGCGGCCTCCCGCGTAGCCGGCGAGCTCGGTGTCAAACTGGGCGGAATGGTCGAAATCGAGGTCGGGATGGAGCGCTGCGGCATCGCACCAGGCCGGGATGCGGCAATGCTCGCGCGCCGCATCGCGCATGCACCGAACCTCAAATTCCGGGGATTGCAGGCGTATCATGGGCGCGCCCAGCATCTCGCCACTCATCAGGAGCGTGCTCAGGCAATCGCCTTCGCGATCGATGCGGTGCAGGAGACGCAACACGTGCTCGCGGCTGAAGGTCTCGGGTGTGAGATCATTTCGGGAGGCGGTACGGGAACGTTTCAATTTGAGGCGGCAAGCGGGGTATACAACGAGCTGCAGGTCGGCTCATATCTTTTCATGGATACCGAATACGCGCGCATCGGGGGCCACGATGGCGCCCGCTACGCCGAATTCGAGCATAGCCTGTTCGTGCTCGCCTCTGTGATGAGCACTCCGGCGCGGGATCGAGCCATCGTGGATGCCGGGCTCAAATCCTACAGCGCCGAAAAGGGCCTGCCGTGGGTGCATGGCCGCGATGGCATCGAGGTCAGGGGCGTATCCGACGAGCACGGCAAGCTCACTCTGGACGCGCG
>DATCJI010000120.1:0-1569 GCA_036562835.1 Xanthobacteraceae bacterium
GGGGCCGCTGTCGGCGCGGAAATCCTTGTAGGTCTCGTCGACGATCAGCGCGATGCCGCGACGCTGCGCCAGACGATAAAAGGCGTTGATGAGCTCGGGTGGATAGGTCGCTCCGGTAGGATTGTTGGGGCTGATGAGGACGATCGCGCGCGTGCGCGGCGTGATCAGCCGCTCGGCGTGCTCCGGATCTGGCAGCGCATCGTGGCTTCCCACCGGTAGCGGCACCACGCCGACACCAAGCATCTCCAGCCACATTTGATAGTTGAAGTAGAAGGGAACCGGCAGGATCACCTCCTCGCCCGCGCTGGCGAGAGCAGCCGCAGTGAGGCAAAAGGCCTGATTGCAGCCGGCAGTGATTCCCACCCTCTCGACCGGGACCTGCGCTTCGTATTCGGCCGAGAGATGCGCCGCGAGCGCCGCGCACAAATCGGTACGGCCAAGAATATCTGTATAGAACGCGGTCTGCGGCCGTTGCACTGCCTCTGCCAGGTGGCGGGTGAGTTCGGGAGCCGGAGGATAGCTCGGCACCGCCTGAGCACAATCGAGCAGCGGCAGTTCTTTCGGAAACTCTCTGCCGCGAATCCAGGTTTGTGCCTCGGCGATGGGTGCCGCGGCCACTCGATCGACAAACGGGTTGAGGCGGTAAGCCATGGCGGGGTGAAGCCTATTCAAGACCCAGCAGAATTCGCCAGGGAGGCTTGCACCCTCGTGCGGCCAGTGTCAACGAACGCTCGCGCGTCCGCTCTTCAGGACCAGCGTCCAATCTCGTAGACCATTCAAAAGCTTTCGTATCTGACTGCGAGTCTCCCCGTCGATCAAACGACCCTGGTCATCGAATTTACCCTCCGCCTCGCGGATCAACACTTCCGGACGATTGAGCACATGCATGTTCAGCCCGGTGAGAATTTGCCGCAGATGCAATTGGGCCCGCAGCGTCCCGCCGCGCCCCGGTCCCGCACCCATGATTGCCGCAGGCTTGCCAATCAGCGGCATCTGCGGCGGACGCGAGGCCCAATCCAGCGCGTTCTTCAGCACACCGGGAACGGAGTAGTTGTATTCCGGCGTGACGACGAGAAGCGCGTCGGCTGACGCAATCGCCTCGCGCAGCTCGATGACGGCTGCCGGGAAACCACGCTCACGCAGATCTTCGTTATAGAGCGGGATCTCGCCGAGCCTTTCGAAAGGCGTTATGGCCATCCGTGCACCGGCGAGTTCGCACGCGGCAAGCAAGGCCATGCGGTTCAGCGACTTGCCGCGAAGGCTGCCAGAGATGCCGAGAATGCTGACCGAATCCATAGCCGTAGAATCGCGAATTGTTCGGGTTTAGCAGCTGTCACCAAGCGTGCTTACGATAAGGTGAAAAGGTCAGAGTTTGTCGAAACTTTGCAGCGGTTCCGGCCCCGCCTCGCACTGACCAACATTCGCAACCGCGCCCAGTTTGCGACGTTGCAGTGCGAGCGGTTTTCCCCTTCAAAAATCATGAGAGGTTGAAGCAATGGACAGACGTGGTGAAGGCCATCGCGGCTCTCAACACAGCGAACAAGAAGACCATTCGCAGGGCAGCCAGTC
>DATCJI010000145.1:0-2737 GCA_036562835.1 Xanthobacteraceae bacterium
TGTAGCCGAGGATGCCTTTGAGCTGCTGCTCGGCCGCGCGCTTCACCGCACTGTTGATTTCGTCCTTGCCCGTTGAGCGCTTGGCAACGAACTTGAAGTCAACCACCGACACGTTCGGCGTCGGCACTCTGATAGCGACGCCGTCGAGCTTGCCGGCGAGCTCCGGAAGCACAAAGCCAACCGCCTTTGCCGCTCCGGTGGAGGTCGGAATCATGTTCATGGCAGCGGCGCGCGCTCGATAGAGATCCTTATGCACCTGATCGAGCGTGGGTTGATCGTTGGTATAGGCGTGCACCGTCGTCATGAAGCCCTTCTCGATTCCCACCGCGTCGTTCAGCACCTTCGCGACCGGAGCAAGGCAGTTCGTGGTGCAGGACGCATTCGAGATGACCTTGTGCTCCTTCGTCAGTTTGTCGTGGTTGACGCCATAGACCACGGTGAGGTCTGCGCCGTCAGCAGGCGCGGACACGATCACGCGATGCGCGCCGGCTTTCAGATGCGCACTGGCTTTGTCCTTGCTGGTGAAAATGCCCGTGCATTCCAGCGCGACATCGACCCCGAGCTCCTTCCAGGGCAGCGCCGCCGGATCCTTGATTGCTGTTACCTTGATGCGGCCATTGCCGACGCTGATGCTGTCACCCGCAACCTTCACCTCGCCGGGGAACCGGCCGTGCACGGAATCGAAGCGCAGAAGATGCGCGTTGGTCTCCACCGGGGCGAGATCGTTGATCGCAACCACGTCGATGTCGTTGCGCTCGGCCTCGGCGATCGCGCGCAGTATGTTGCGCCCGATCCGGCCGAACCCGTTGATGGCGACACGAACTGACATTCCTCGATCCTTCCTTGCTGTTTCGTCACCCGCGCAGATTCAGAAGTAAATAGGCGCGGCGCGACGAGTCCGTCAGGCCTTGCCTAGCTTCTCCAGTGCAGCTTTCGCGACTGCCTCTGCGGTAATGCCGAAATGCCGGTAAAGGTCCTTATAGGGTGCGCTCGCCCCAAAGCCGCGCATGCCGATGAAGGCGGCATCGGAGCCGATGATCTCGTCCCAGCCCTGCCGGATCCCGGCTTCCACGGCGACCTTCACCTTTGCCGGACCGACGACTGCGCGTCGTTGCGCCAGCGGCAACGTCCGGAAAAGCTGAAAGCAGGGCACCGAGACTACGCGCGCATGAATACCACGCTCGCGCAAAAACTTGCGCGCCTCCACGGCGAGCGCCACCTCCGAGCCGCTGGCGAAGAGAGAAACCTGCGCATCGCTTCGCTCCGCCGGGACAATCTCGTAGGCGCCCATGGTGCACCGGTTGGCCTCTTCGCGACCGAGGCGGAGTTGGGGCAAATTCTGGCGCGTGAGCGCAAGAATGCTCGGGCCGCCTCGATATTCGAGCGCGAGCTGCCAGCATTCGGCGGTTTCGATGCCGTCGCATGGCCGAAACAGGAGGAGATTGGGAATGGCACGCAAGGCAGCGAGATGCTCGACCGGCTGATGCGTCGGTCCGTCCTCGCCAAGCCCGATTGAATCGTGCGTCATCACGTGAATGACGCGCTGGCGCATGAGCGCCGCAAGGCGAATGGACGGTCGGCAATAATCCGAGAATACGAGGAACGTTCCGGAATACGGAAGCACGCCCCCGTGCAGCGCCATCCCGTTCATGGCTGCGGCCATGCCGTGCTCGCGAACACCATAGTGAATGAAGCGGCCGCCGTAGTCCTCGGCGGAAAGCACGCTCATCCCCTTCGGCCTCGTATTATTGGAGCCGGTCAGGTCAGCTGAGCCGCCGATCATCTCGGGCGCGGCGGCGATGAGCGCCTCCAGTGCGTGTTCGGAGCAAACGCGCGTCGCCATGTCCTTGGGGGACACTGCGAGTTTTTCTTTGATCGAGCGCACGGCCTGCAGGACGCGCTCCCTCGGCAATTCGCCGCGCATGCGGCGGTCAAACTCGGCGCGCGTGTCCGAAGGCGACGAGTTCAGCCGCTTCTGCCACGCTTGCCGCATAGAGTATCCGGCAGCTCCGGTAGCGCGCCACATTCCGAGTATGTCGGCAGGAATTTCGAAGGGCGGTTCCGACCAGTTCAGCTTTTCCCGGGCGCCCTTGATCTCCTCGGCGCCTAACGGAGAGCCGTGCGTTTTTTCCGTTCCGGCCTTTGTCGGAGCGCCAAAACCAATGGTGGTGCGACAGGCGATGAGCCAAGGTTTGCTGCCGCGCTGCGCGTTCTCAAGCGCATGCGCGACGGCTTCCGGATCCTGGCCGTCGATGCGCACGGCCGCCCAACCCGCCGCCTCGAACCGCTGCACCTGATCGGTAGAATCAGCAAGCGAAGTCGGCCCGTCGATGGAAATATGATTGTCATCGTAGAGCACGATGAGCTTGTTCAGCCTCAGGTGGCCTGCAAGCGAGATCGCCTCGTGGCTGATCCCCTCCATCAGGTCGCCGTCGGAGGCAAGCACATAAGTGCGATGGTCTACGAGGCCATCGCCAAACTCAGCCGCAAGATGGCGCTCGGCAATTGCCATCCCTACCGCGTTCGCAAGTCCCTGCCCAAGCGGGCCGGCGGTTGTCTCGATACCCGGACCATGTTCGGGGTGACCGGGCGTGTGCGAGCCAAATTGGCGGAAGCGCTTGATCTCGTCGATCGTCATCTCCTCGTAGCCGAGCAGATAAAGGAGCGCGTAAAGCAGCATGCAGCCGTGACCGGCGGAAAGCACGAAGCGGTCGCGATCCGGCCAGGTCGGGTCGGC
>DATCJI010000171.1:0-31387 GCA_036562835.1 Xanthobacteraceae bacterium
CGGAGCGCGATTACCAGGCGGCCGGCCCGTGTTTCGGGCGCTTGCATCCAGCCCTGGGAAAACACCGGAAGAGGTTCTCGCAAGTCAAGGGCTGGACCCCGGCCCCCAGATGACGCTCGCGCCCGGGGTCACTCTCGTGACATGGCGTCCCGCACCAGTCCGATAAGCCTCACAGAATCAATTGACGAATCAGCGATACGCGATCATGAGGAAGCTGTTTCTGGCCTGCGCCCATCGAGCATCGGCATCAGCGTTCCTCCCCGCGTGGTGCGTTAAACTGGGCGGCTCACCGGCCGCCCAAATTTTATTTGATTGGACGCGCGAGCCGGGCTGAACAGCGGCACTTACGCTTTTGCGACTTGGTCGGCAATGAAGCGCGGTAGCGCGAAGGCTGCCACGTGCACTTCCGGCGTCCAGTATTTTGTCGCAAAGCTGCCCGCTCGCCGGTAACGAGCCGAGATGCTCGCCAGCGGCATACGTCGCAGACGAGGATTGTCGGAGGCCCACCCCATCGCCATGTGGCCACCAACATAGGTGGGAATGGCCGCCACATAGCAGCCCCCGTCGGCGAACAGCTTGCGGAACTTGCGGATGCTCGAGACGAGCTCGCCGCTTTGCAAGATCGGCACCCCGTTCTGGGTGACGAGCACGCCGCCGCGGGCGAGGCAGCCTTTGCAGGCGCGATAAAAGCGTTCGCTGAAGAGCACTTTTCCGGGCCCTTGCGGATCGGTCGAATCCACGATGATCGCATCGAAGCGGCGGTGAGTTCTCGCGACGTAGTTCATCCCGTCGTCAATGATCAGATCGAAGCGGCTGTTGCCAAGCACGGGCCGCGTGAACTGCGGAAAGTGCTGCTTGGAGAATTCGACCACCGATGCATCGATCTCCACCTGCGTCAGTCGTCGCACTGATTTGTGCTTGAGCACTTCCTCGGCAATTCCACAATCGCCGCCGCCGATGATGAGGACCTCCCGTGCATTCCCATGCGCAAGGATCGGAACATGCGTCATCATCTCGTGATAGATAAACTCGTCTTTCGTTGTGACCTGGATCGCGCCGTCGAGCATGAGAACTTTGCCGAAGAACTTCTGCTCGAACAGCACGAGGTGTTGGTGCTGCGTCTGCGTCTCGTAGAGAACGCGCTCGGCCTCGAGCATCATACGAAAGCCGAGATCGTCAAAAAGCGTCTCGGCGATCCAGCGCTTGGCCGCCATTAGCTCTTCGCCCCGTGGGGGGAGAGCTCGGGGACGGACCGGTCACCTGACATGCAACGAATACCCCCTCACCCCCAACCGTCTGTCTCTGCGAGAGCGGCCCGAAGCGCCGATCAGGCGTCCTGCCCGCGCAGGATCTCGTTCACCTCGACGCGATTCGCGCTGAAGGCCTCGCGCAACACAGGTACGCAGGCATCGGGGCTGGCGCTCCCGCACATGAAAACGTCCACCGCGGCATAGCCGACCTCAGGCCAGGTGTGAATTGAGATGTGGCTTTCCGCGAGCACGGCCACGCCCGATACGCCGTTCGGCTGGAAGTGGTGCACATGGATATGCAGCAACGTCGCGCGGGCGGCATCGACGCAGCGCCGCAGCGTCGCCTCGACCAGATCGATATCGTCGAGCCCCTTTGCTCCGTGCAGATCCACGATTAGATGCACGCCTGCACAGCGGACGCCGTTGCGCAGGGCGAAATGGTCGGCACGCTGCTCATCGGCCGCATCGGCGGCTTTGACCACGCTCAGTGGTTTCTTTCGGGTGGTGCCTGGAAGGCCCTTGTCCGATCGCAAGAGGGCGTTCTGGCGCATCGCCGTCCTCCCCAACCGAGTGATCCAACCCGAGTGCCGACAAAACGGCGCCACGGCATGCGAATGCCGCCCGATCAGCCCGATCCGGACAGATCAACAGCGGCGTTTCCCCCAAATAAAGCGCGCGCCCCCGGAGTTCAAGAAGATTCTACGCCTTTTGCTCTTCTACTAACGTCTTAAAACACGTCTCGTTCAGTCGTCATTCCTTCTGCTCAGGCAGATTGAGCCGGATGTGCAGCTCGCGCAGCTGGCGCGCGGAGACTTCAGATGGCGCGCCCATGAGCAGGTCCTGGGCACGCTGGTTCATCGGGAAGAGCACGACCTCGCGCAGGTTTTCCTCGCCGCACAGGAGCATGACGATGCGATCGATGCCCGGCGCAATGCCGCCATGGGGCGGAGCCCCGTAGGAAAGCGCCCGCAGCATGCCCCCGAACTTCTGTTCAAGGACATCTTCACCATACCCGGCGATGGCGAAGGCCTTGCGCATCACATCCGGCCGGTGATTGCGGATGGCACCCGAGGAAAGCTCGATCCCATTGCAGACGATGTCGTACTGGATGGCGCGGAGCGAGAGGATTTTGTCGCGATCGGCGGCATCGAGGGCAAGAAATTCCTCGGCCGGCATGTTCGGCATCGAGAACGGGTTGTGGGAGAAATCGATCCTCTTCTCCTCCTCGTTCCACTCATACATGGGGAAGTCGACGATCCAGCAGAACTCGAACCGGTGCTTGTCGATCAAGCCAAGCTCTTCGCCGAGCCGGGTGCGTGCCGCGCCCGCAAGCCTCGCCGCGGCATCGGGCCGGTCGGCGGCGGCGAAAAACAGCGCGTCCCCCGCCTGCAAGCCCGCATCGGCAACCATTCTCGCCTGCACTTCCGCGGGAATGAACTTCGCGATCGGCCCCTTTCCGAGCACCGCACCCGCTTCCTGCTCGAAGACGATATAGCCGAGCCCGGGCGCCCCCATTTCCTGACGGGCCCAGTCGTTGAGCTTGTCGAAAAACGAGCGTGGTTGCGCGGCCGCGCCCGGGGCAGGCACGGCGCGGACGGCCCCACCGGCGGCGATCAGCCGCTTGAACGCGTTGAAGGCAACGCTCGGCTCCTGGAAATGCTTGCTGAGGTCCGCAATGATCAGCGGGTTGCGCAAATCGGGCTTGTCGGAGCCGTATTTGACCAGCGCCTCCTGGTACGGAATGCGGGGAAATTTGGCGGTCACAGGCTTGCCGCCGGCAAATTCCTCAAACACCCCGCGCATGACCGGCTCGACTGCCGCGAACACGTCCTCCTGGGTCACAAAGCTCATTTCGAGGTCGAGCTGGTAGAACTCGCCGGGCGAGCGGTCAGCGCGCGCATCCTCGTCGCGAAAGCAGGGGGCGATCTGGAAATAACGATCAAAGCCGGAGATCATGATCAGCTGCTTGAACTGCTGCGGCGCCTGCGGCAGCGCGTAGAACTGCCCCGGATGCAGCCGCGAGGGCACCAGATAATCGCGAGCGCCTTCCGGCGAGGAAGCGGTCAGGACCGGCGTCTGAAATTCAAAGAATCCCTGCTCCTTCATGCGCCGTCTGATGGAGTCGATGACGGCGCCGCGCAGCATGATATTTCGATGCAGCCGCTCGCGGCGCAAATCGAGGAAGCGGTATTTCAGCCGCAGCTCTTCCGGGTATTGCTGCTCCCCGAATACCTGGATGGGCAGCTCCGCCGCCGAACCGAGCACTTCGATATCGTTGACATAGAGCTCGACCATGCCGGTCGGCAGTTCAGGGTTTTCCGTTCCGGTCGGACGTCTGCGCACCTTGCCGTCCGCACGGATTACCCACTCGGCGCGCAGCTTCTCCGCCTGCCTGAAAGCCGCCGACTCGGGATCGACGACCAGCTGGGTTATCCCGTAATGGTCCCGCAGATCGATGAACAGAAGTCCGCCGTGGTCGCGGATGCGATGACACCAGCCGGCAAGGCGCGCACTGATTCCAATGTCGATCTCGCGCAAGTCGCCGCAGGTATGAGAGCGATAGCGATGCATGTTCCTTTCCAGATCGCGCCGGACAGGCACATGTGGGCCGCGCAATGTCAAGCTTCCAGCGCGCAAACCTGAGGACTCGATGGACGTTACGCCGGCCCCGATGACCACTGCGCAGGCCGCCGTTGCGGCGCTGCTCGCGCACGGCATTACGGCAGTGTACGCCTTGCCAGGCGTTCACAATGACCCGCTGTTCGACGCGCTGTTTGCGGCACGCGATCGCATCTGCACGGTGCATACGCGACACGAGGCCGGCGCCGCCTACATGGCGCTCGGAGCGGCACTCGCGACCGGGCTGCCGCAGGTCTACAGCGTGGTCCCCGGTCCGGGATTTCTGAATTCGGCCGCGGCGCTGTTGACCGCCTATGGAATGAATGCGCCGGTGCTCGCGCTCGTCGGACAGATTGCGGAAGCGGACATCGGACGCGGTGTCGGTCAGCTGCACGAGATGCGCGACCAAAGCGGGATCATTTCGCGCCTGGTGGATTTTTGCGCCGAAATGAGCTCGCCGCAGGAAGTACCGCTATTGGTCGCGCAGGCGGTTGCAGCGATGCGGACCCGCCGCCCGGGGCCGGCCGCTCTGGAATGCGCCATGGATGTTTGGGCGCGCACCGGACCGATCGGGCCAAGTCCAGTCGTTCGCTCCGATTCCGCTGCGTCAATCGACGAGGACGCGCTCAAGGCTGCAGCCAAGCTCTTTGGGAATGCGAAACGACCGCTGATCGTCGTGGGGGGCGGCGCGCAGGACGCAAGCGCCGAAGTGACCGAGCTCTCGGCGCTGCTTCAGGCGCCGGTGCTTGCGTATCGGCGCGGGCGCGGCGTTCTCGACAGCCGCAATCCCCTCAGCGTGACACTTCCGCTCGGACGCGAACTGTGGCGAGAGGCCGATGTGGTGCTGGCAGTGGGCACGCGCCTGCACTACCCGCTCACGCACTGGGGGACTGATCAAGATCTGGCGATCATTCGCATCGATTCCAACTCCGAGGAGCCCGGCCGCCTGCTTCCTCCCGCAGTGAAACTCCTGGGCGATGCGAAATCCATTGTGGAGCAGCTGCTCCATGCCGTCAGCGGACCGAGGCGACCGTCTCGCCGCGCGGAAATGGAGGAGCGGCAGGCCACAATGGCACGCAAACTTGCCAAGCTCGCGCCGCAGGCAGAGTTCCTCGACGCAATTCGCGGCGAGTTGCCTGAGGACGGCATTTTTGTCGACGAGGTCACGCAAATCGGGTTTGCGGCTCGGCTGGTTTTTCCGGTGTACAAGCCGCGAACCTTTCTTTCGCCGGGCTATCAGGACAACCTTGGTTGGGGCTTTGCGACCGCGCTTGGCGCGCAGTATGCGCGGCCGGACGTGCCGGTTCTGTCAATCTCGGGCGACGGCGGGTTCCTCTTCACATCGAACGAGCTCGCGACCGCCATGCGGCACGGCATTCCCGTGACCGCCGTTGTGTTCAACGACAATGCCTTCGGCAACGTGCGGCGCATCCAGGAGGAGCAATACGGCAACCGGCGGATCGCGAGTGATCTGAGCAACCCGGATTTCGTGCGCTATGCGAGCAGCTTCGGGGCGCGAGCGGAGCGCGTCAGTGGTGCACGGCAGCTCGCCGCCGCTCTTAACCGGGCATTCAAGGCCCGCGAGCCGACCCTTATCGAGGTGCCGGTCGGACCCATGCCGTCGCCATGGGAATTCATCTTCATGCCCCGCGTGCGCGGCGTAGGATGAAATGCGTCAGGCTGCGACTCAATTAAGAATGGTGCTCGCTTTGCTCCATTCGGGCTACCAGATACAAGGCCGATGATGCAGCCCATTACCACGACGGAGGCGCTTGCAGAGGCCTGTACGCGGTTGGCGCGCCACGCCTTTATCACGGTCGACACCGAGTTCCTGAGAGAGACGACGTATTATCCGAAGCTGTGCGTCGCGCAGATGGCGAGCATGGAGGAAGCGGTCGTGATCGACTGTCTCGCGCACGACATCGAGCTCGGTCCTTTCTTCAAATTAATGGGCGCAGCGAACGTCCTGAAAGTTTTTCACGCCGCGCGGCAGGACGTTGAAATCTGCTGGCATGAGGCGGGCATCATTCCGGAGCCGATCGTGGATACGCAGGTCGCCGCCATGGTGCTGGGTTATGGTGATGCAATCTCGTACGACCAGCTCGTGCAGCGAATAACCGGGGACAGCCTCGATAAATCTCATCGTTTCACGGACTGGACGCGCCGTCCGCTCACCGAAGCACAGCTCGCCTACGCAGTGTCAGACGTGACGCATCTGCGCGATCTTTACCTGCGGCTCTCCGCAGAGCTCGAGGCGCGCGGCCGCGTGGACTGGATGCGCGAGGAAATGAAGGTGCTGACCTCGCCCGAGACTTACCGTTCCGAACCCGAGCACGCGTGGGAGCGCCTGAAGACACGGGTGCGCAAACCCAAGGAGCTTGCGGTGCTGATGGAGGTCGCGGCGTGGCGCGAGCGGGAGGCGCAGGAGCGCGACGTGCCGCGCGGGCGTGTGCTCAAGGACGAGGTCATCGGAGAGATTGCCATTCAGGGTCCCCAGACGGTGGAACGGCTGAAGCATCTGCGCTCATTGCCGCGCGGCTTCGAGCGCTCGAAATGGGGCGAGGCCATCGTCGCAGCCGTGCGGCGGGGCCTCGCTCGTGATCCCAAGACCCTGCCCCGTTTCGAACGCGGTAAACCGGCAGTAAACGGCCAGGCGACCATCGAATTATTGAAGGTGCTGCTGCGCATGACCGCCGAGCAGCATGGCGTAGCCGCGAAGGTCATCGCCACCACCGATGACCTCGAACGTATTGCCGCCGATGACGATGCCGACGTGCCTGCCATGCACGGCTGGCGGCGCGAGCTTTTTGGCGAGAAGGCGCTGGCGCTCAAGCAAGGGCGCCTGTCGCTCGCCATGGAGCGCGGCCGCGTCGTCGCCCTGGAGCGCTAAGGGATACGCAACGCGCGGCAATGTTTCGCTACTTTCGCCGCCAGCCGCGCAGCACTTCCCATAGCAATACTGCGGTAATCCCGCCGATGGCGCCGCTCAGGTACCCCGGAATGTCCGAGTGAACTGCCCAGAACCAAATGCGGCTCGCAACCGAGCTTGCAATCAGCATGGCCGCCACGGTGAGAATCACTCGTAACCAGAACGGCATTTTCGTCTTTCTCCGCCTTAATGGGTTTGCATGACCGGTTCGCGACCGATCAGTCGCGCAAGCTGACGCAGGCGCACGAAAACCCGCTCGCCGGCCAAACTCTCTAACCCATTTTCCAGATGCAGGACGAGACGGCCGCTCTCGACCAGCATGGGCGTTTTCGGCAGCACCCCGGTTGCCGAAGCGGAGACCAGATATGCGACGCGCAGAGCGGCGCCCAGCACGCGCGCGCGGTCGAGCACGCGGGTTGACGCGAGCTCGCGCAAGCGCGGCGATATTTCATCGTCGACCAGGCCCACATGCCGAAAGAACGCCGCCAGCGCCAGGAACGCGCGACCCGGATGATCTATGGAGACAAAAGCCGCATTGGCAATGATATTGAGCGATTGCTGCCCGCGATAGTCGGGATGCGCACGCCAACCAATGTCCGCGAGGAGGCACGCGGCATGTCGCAAACGGCGTTCTTCATGTGTCTCGTCGAGCCCGGAGGAGCGCATGAAGCGATCCGTCCAGACAATCAGCTCCTGCGCATGCGCTGGGGAGCGGGAGCGAAGCACGTTGAGCTCGCTCGCTGCCGCAAGAAGCGCATCCTGCTCGCGCGTCCTCTCGTCGAGCATGGAATAGAGCAGCCCCTCGCGCACGCCCAGCGCAGAGACCATCACCTCCTTCGGGCGCGCGATACGCACGATATTTTCCAGCACCAACGCAGCGTAGGCGAGAAGCGGTCTGCGTGCGTCCGTGATCACCTCAATGCGCGACAGCGTTTCGGGGTTGACCCGATGCACGAGCTTCGCGAAATCCAACGCCTCGCGTGCCGGCATGACATAGCCGTGCATGACGTGCAGCGGATAGCCGGTCTGCCACATGTGCAGACGCGCGAGCGCCCGCCAGGTCCCGCCAATGGCAAAAAAGGTCCGACCGCGGCCGCGCTCGAGGAGGCGCGCACTTTCCAGCGCGTTTTTCACAATCTTCTCGGCTTTCTTCATCGACTTTGAAGAAAGGTCCTGAAGCGCAAGTCCGCCCAAAGGAAGCGTCAGGCCGGGCTTGACATGATGGCGGCGCACTTCGGTTAGCTCGAGCGAGCCGCCACCAAGGTCGCCGACGATTCCATCAGGCCTGTGAAAACCGGAAACCACCCCGAGGGCGGCAAGCTGCGCCTCGCGCTTGCCGGAAAGAACGGAAATTTCGGTGCCGCAGATGCGCTGTGCTTCGGCGATAAACGACTTGCCGTTTTTCCCCTCGCGACAGGCGGCCGTGGCAATCGCCCAGCGCCGACTGACGTCGAGACGATCACAGAGTGCGCGAAAGCGCCGCAAAGCGAACAATGCCTTATCGACGGCATCTGCCGCCAGCAGTCCGGTCGACTGCACCTCGCGACCGAGGCCTGCAAGCACTTTCTCGTTGAAAATAGGCGTCGGACTGCGGGTGATGCCCTCGTATATGACGAGACGCACCGAATTCGAGCCAATGTCGATGACGCCGACTGGAGGGCCGTAGTCAATTCGGCCCTGCGCCGCCGTCTCTGCGGGTTTTCGCGCCCGCTTACGCGCGCTCGAGGCGGCGTATAAGGCTGCGCGGTGAGGACTTTTTGAGCGATTTGCCACGGCCCGACAAGCTCGGATTGGTCATGAAATATTTATGCGCATTGAACGGCTCGTCGCCCTCCCCCCGTCTTACGCGATTCGAGGTGCTGTCGGGCAAAAGCTTCCAGCTCTGCTCGTTGTCCTTCAGGTTTGCGACCATGATCTGGTCAAGCACCTGCTGATGCACCGTCGGATTGAGGATGGGGCACAAGACCTCCACCCGACGATCGAGGTTGCGGGGCATCATGTCGGCCGAGGAGATGTACACGGCTGCTTTTTCATGGGGCAGCCCGTGCCCCATGCCGAAACAATAGATTCGGCTGTGCTCGAGAAATCTGCCGATGATGGATTTGACGCGGATATTCTCCGATAGTCCGGGGAGCCCCGGACGCAAGCAGCAGATGCCGCGCACGACCAGGTCCACGGAAACGCCGGCGCGCGAGGCGGCGTAGAGCATATCGATGATCTCGGGATCGACTAGCGCGTTGTCCTTCATCCAGATCGCAGCGGGGCGCCCGGCCTTGGCATGAGCGATCTCCTGCTCGATGTGCTCAATGATGCGCTTGCGCAAAGTCAGCGGCGATACCGCCATTTTTTCGAGTCCTGCGGGCTCGGCATATCCGGTCACGTAATTGAAAATGCGCGCGACATCGCGCGCAAGAACGGGGTCCGAGGTGAAGAAGGAAAGATCAGTGTAAATGCGCGCTGTGACCGGGTGATAGTTGCCCGTCCCTACATGGACATAGGAGGCGAGCGCGCCCGCCTCGCGGCGGACGACCATCGAAAGCTTGGCGTGAGTTTTGAGTTCGATAAAACCGTAAACCACCTGCGCGCCGGCACGTTCAAGAGCGCGCGACCAGCGGATGTTCGCCTCCTCGTCGAAACGCGCCTTTAGCTCGATGAGCGCGGTGACCGATTTGCCCGCTTCCGCCGCCTCGACCAATGCGCGCACAATGGGAGATTCGGCCGAGGTGCGATACAGCGTCTGCTTGATCGCAACCACATCGGGATCGCGCGCCGCCTGCTGCAGGAACTGCACCACGACGTCGAAGGACTCGTAGGGGTGATGAATGATGAGGTCCTTTTCGCGGATCGCCGCGAAGCAGTCCCCGGCGTGCTCGCGGATGCGCTCGGGATGGCGGGGATTGTATGGCACGAATTCGAGGTCGGGGCGATCGAGGCTCGTCAGCTGCGACAGCTCGTTAAGGGCCAGCACGCCATCGACGAAAAATACCTCGTCGTCCGCGCAGGCAAGCGCGCGCTGCACGAAGATGCGCAGCTCGATCGGCATCGCGGCCTCAAGCTCAAGGCGAATGACCGAACCGCGCCGGCGGCGCTTGAGCACCGTTTCGAACTCGCGCACCAGATCCTCGGCTTCTTCCTCGATCTCAATCTCGGAATCACGGATGACACGGAACGCGCCCTGCCCGCGCACGGTGTACCCCGGGAAAAGGCGCCCGATGAAAAGACTCATGGCCTGCTCGAGGGTAATCACGCGCGTAATCGCGGCATCGTCCCCCGGCGGGAGGCGGATGAAGCGATCGGTCTTGCTCGGAATACGGATGAGCGCGTCCATCGCCTTGCGATCGCTCACGCGCGTGAGTTGCAGTGCGATGGTAAAGCCGAGATTGGGAATGAACGGGAAAGGATGCGCGGGATCGATGGCAAGCGGCGTGAGCAAGGGGAATATCTGGCGCAGGAAATGATCTTCAAGCCAGACCTTTTCTTTTTTCGTGACCTCCGGAGCATCGACCAGCACGATGCCGTGGTCGGCGAGCAGCTTGCGCAGCTCGCGCCAGCGCTTCTGCTGATCGCTTGCGAGAACCGCCACGTTTTCGGAAATGCGCGCGAGTTGCTCGCCGGGGGACAGGCCGTCCGGGCTTTTGACCGGAATGCCCGCCCGCAACTGGCCCTTCAGGCCCGCGACGCGGACCATGAAGAACTCATCGAGATTGTTGGCCGAGATGGACAGGAATCTGACGCGCTCCAGCAGCGGCTGGGCGTCATTGCTGGCCTCTTCCAAGACGCGGCGATTGAACTGGAGCCAAGACAGTTCCCGATTGATGAACCGCTCGGGGCTTGCGGAAAGCTCCACCGCGCGCAGCGGGGCAGATCCTGCCGGAGGTCCCGGGTCAGGACTAATTTCCTCTTTTTTGGCAATAACTTGGCTGCGCTCAGCCATGGTGGTTCCGGCCTGGGTAGAGAGTAATTCTCCAGAAGATAACGCCCGGGTAACTGCACCCGTCAAGACGGTCGGAAAATTTCGGCGGCCAAGGCCCTGGTTAACGGACGCTTGCGCCGCAGCGCCTCCGCATCCAGTGTCGATACCAGCGCCCGTGCTGCCCCAAATGAGCGTTCCATTCGGGTCATCAGATATGCAATGAGCGCTTCATCCACCACGACTTGCCGATCCGAGAAAAGCTTCACAAGAACGGCGCGCAGAAGGCCGTCGTCCGGTGCATCAACCGTTGCCTTGGGCAAGGCTCGCAGCCGCGAAGCCAAATCGGCAATCCTGAGCGGCCATCCGGATGGCGCAGATCGCGCCGTAAACAGCGCGAAGCAGCCGCTTTCGCGCGCGAGATTCAGGAGATGAAAAAGCGCGCGCTCGTCGAAAAGACCGGGTGCCATGTCCTCGATCACAACCGCACCGGTTGCCAGTGCCGCTGGCACCCTCCCCTCTTCCAGCGCGTGCGCGGCAACGAGCCGTGCTCCCGCCGTGTGCGCCCAGATTGCAGCGAGGTGGCTTTTCCCCGAACCTTCGGGGCCGATGAGCACTATCATGCGATCGGGCCAATCGGGCCAGGCTTCGATCAGCCGTAATGCGCCCGCATTGGACGAGCCGCCGAGAAAATCATCGCGCGTGAGGCTTTCCGGATGCGCGAGCGCAAGCGCAAGCTGGCGCGGTTGCGCTTTCATCCGGCTGGCTTCTCTCCCGAATACATTGGACTCGCCAGGTATCGGCGGAGCCCAAACCGAATGAGCACCGCGATCGCGGCAGCGAGCGGCACTGCAACGAGGAGCCCGACAAATCCGAACAGATAGCCAAACGCGAACATGGCAAATATGACCCAAACCGGATGCAGGCCTACCCGCTCTCCGACGAGTTTTGGCGAAATGATATTGCCTTCGACGAACTGTCCAACAAGAAAGATTACGATGACGGTGACAACCCATTTCCAGTCGGGCCAGAACTGCGCAATCGCAACGCTCGTGCCGACCAGAAGCCCGGTCAGCGAGCCGACATAGGGAACGAATGTGAGAAGGCCCGCAGCCAGGCCGATGAGCACGCTGAAGTCGAGGCGCACGAGGCTCAGCGCGACTGCGTAATAAGCGCCGAGGAAGAGGCACACTCCGAGCTGGCCGCGAAGAAAGCCGGATACCGCCTTGTCGATCTCGCCCGCAAGCTGGTGCACGGTTGGGCGGTCGCGTGGCGGCACCCAACTGTCCAGGATCGAGAGCATCCGATGCCAGTCAGCTATCAAATAGAATGTGACGACTGGCATCACGATGATCACGGAAGCAAATGAGGCCAGCGCTTTTCCTCCGGCCCAGAGCGAAGCCGCGAAGGCGGCGAGCCAGGTTGCGGCGCCGCCGACAAGCTCGCTCAGTGTCTTCTTGGAGTCGCCCCCACTTAGCTCATTCAGCCATGGCAGATCGGATTGCGCGATCAGCGCGCGTATGCGCGTGACATAGCCGGGGATGTGTGAAAGCAGCCCGAAGCCCTGCTGAATCAGCATCGGGATTACAATAAGTGCGAAGCCGAGAAGCACCAGCACTACAAGCGTGACAATGAGCAGGGCGGCGACGGTGCGGTTCATGCCGAGCCGCTCGAGTCTGTCGGCAAGCGGCGCCTGGACGTAAGCCAGCGCAAGCCCCGCCACGAACGGCAGCAGTATTGCGTGCAGCAGCCAGATCAGTGCAAGCACCACAAGAAAGGTGACGATCCAAAAAGCGAGGTGGCGTCCATACCCCATCAACGCTGACTCCCGTTCCTTGTGCTGCTCGGAATGTGTGCGCCTATGGGCTTGCCGCGTTCATGTGACGCACCCATTCGGCAACATAAAAGATGACGGACAAGAGCGTGAGCACGGCCACCAAGGCAATCAGCAGCACTATGACGATTTCGGCGTCGATCTTGAAGGCGAGCGCGGCGAGGACGAGGCATGCGAGCAGGATTTGCGCAACGGTGTTGAGCTTGGAGACGAGCAGAGGCTTGAGCGGCACCGGTTTCTCCATGACCCATGACAGGATGACGGCGCCGACGATCATGATGTCGCGGGAGACGACAAGTATCACCAGCCAATGCGGGATCGCCTCGCTGATTCCCAGTGCCACATAGACCGATACCATCATTGCTTTGTCGGCCAGCGGATCGAGGTAGGCGCCGAGCTCAGTGCTCATACCGAAACGCTTCGCCAGGAATCCATCCACCGCATCGGTCAGCCCGGCGGCCAGGAACAGCGCAAAGGCGATGCGCATTTCCCCCGCCGTGATCGCCCACACAACGACGGGGACCAGCAGAATTCGGCCGAGAGTGATAAGATTAGGAATACTCAACTGCGACCCGGTTCGGCGCTAGCCGCGGGTTTAAAGCTGCCCCGCTACATGCTCGGTGTCAGTATAGCGATGATGCATCCATTGCACAGGCGGCTCGTTTGCACACGCTCTGGCACGACAGGCAGGTGAATACATGGAGAAGCGGCGTGTTGCCGTCCTGATCTCCGGCCGGGGTTCCAACCTCATGGCGCTCATGCAGGCCGCGCGGCGACCTTCCTATCCGGCCGAGATCGCGCTCGTGCTTTCAAACCGTGCCCAGGCGGGCGGCCTGCTGGCTGCGCAGCAAAATGCAGTGCCGACCGCCGTCGTCGACCATGGCCGATATGGCGCGGACCGCCACCAATTCGAAGCCGCCATGCAGCACGTACTGGAGAAGGCGCGCATCGAACTGGTTTGTCTTGCCGGTTTCATGCGCCTGCTCACGCCGTCTTTTGTCGCGAAGTGGAACGGACGCATGCTGAACATCCATCCCGCCTTGTTACCGGCGTTCAAAGGCCTCGACACGCATGCCCGCGCGCTCGCTGCCGGCGTGAAAGTCCACGGTGCGACGGTGCACTTCGTGGCCGAGGAGATGGACAGCGGCGCCATTGTTGCGCAGGCTGCGCTCGCCGTGCACGAGGACGACAGTGCTGAATCGCTTGCAGCGCGCGTGCTCAATCTCGAGCACCGCATTTACCCGCTCGCGCTGGCGCTGGTCGCATGCGGCCGCGCAAAGCTTGTGGGCGGCCGGTGTGTCATGGCCGCCGCGGAGCGCGATGAAAGCGTTCTGATCGCGCCGGCGACGGAACTGGAAAAGTAAAACCCCCGGCGCAAGGCCGGGGGCTACGGGAAGAACTCGCTGGCCTGGTGGCCTTCCCGACGCGTCAGGACACCTTCAGATTCTCTGCCGAAGTCTTGCCGCGGTTGGTCACGAGCTCGTACTCGACGGTCTGCCCTTCGTTGAGCGTGCTGAGGCCAGCGCGCTCGACGGCGGAGATGTGGACGAACACATCCTTGTCTCCGGTCGAAGGCCGAATGAACCCGTAGCCTTTAGTTGGATTGAACCACTTGACGGTGCCTTTCTGCATCGTCTGTCTCCTAGTCAGTGAAGCCTATAGTCGAATGAAACGCGACCCCCATCGCTGCGAGGCGCGCCACAACCCGGGTTTTGGGAGGATCCGAAGCGACTGCGCCCTTAAGGCACGCAAGGGCCGGAACAGCCAAAATCCGAATTGGGCGCTAAGAAATACGAAAAATGCGGCATTAGCAAGTCTCGGTGCGCCGCTTCCACGCGAACGCATTGGTAAACAATTGGAAAATTCGCTGAGCCCGAGCAGCGCGTGTCTTTGATGCAGTGGCGCGTGCGCGGCCTCACTACGTGCGTACGGCATCGCTGCGCCTGATCCACACGCGGTTGTCATGGAAGGCAGCGCCTCCGACTGGCGCTATGGAATCGTCGCCAGTGAGCGTGTTGATGCCGCGGCCATCCGCAAAAGCCGCATTCGGAAAAACCGACTCCGCAATCAGCACGCCGCGACGCACTCCATCGAACACGCGTGCATGCAGACGAACTTGTCCACGCGCATTGCCGAGGACGACGGGATCACCATCCCCTATCGATAATGCCGCTGCATCCTCCGGATGCATCATCACGGCGGGCCGTCCCTCCTTGCGACGAGAGCTGGCGGTCTCGGTGAAGGAGGTGTTGAGAAAGTTTCGGGCCGGCGAGGTGGCGAGCCGAAATGGACAGTCGGTGTTGGCCTCGTTGATAATCTCCCAGTGGTCCGGCAGTTGCGGCATCTCGTGGACGGGACCTGCATGCGGCCAGAAGCCGATGCGCAGATTGCTCCAGTCGGCCTTAAAGCGAAATTTTCCATCAGGCCAGGCAAAGCCGTTCAGGTAATGCGCGGTTGCAAATTCGGGCTGGCAATCGATCCAACGGTTGCGTTCGAGCTCTTCAACGCGTCCCCAGCCGGAATTCTGCAAAGTCCAATCGATGAGCTCGCGCGCAGTCATGGCAAAGCCCGGATGCTTTGCGCCCACTCGCATGGCGAGCCCGCAGATCACGTCGTGATTGGAGCGAGACTCGCCGGCTGGCTCGATCAGTTTTGGCCCGAGTTGAATGTACTGGTGACCTCCACCTTGGTAGATGTCGTCATGCTCGAGAAAAGTCGTGGCTGGCAGCACCACGTCGGCCATGCGTGCGGTTTCCGTGAGGAATTGCTCGTGCACGCACACGAACAGATCGTCGCGCGCGAACCCGCGTTTGACGCGCTCCTGGTCCGGGGCGACGCAAATGGGATTGGTGTTCTGAATGAGGACGGCGGCAACGGGCGGCCCACCCTTGAGTGCGTCGGCATCGCCGCACAGCACAGCGCCGATACGCGACTGATCGAGCATTCGTATGGAGGGGTCGCGCACATCGAGACCCTCGATCATCGTCTTGTTCCAGTGATAGATGGCGCGGTTGTTGTGAAAGGCACCCCCGCCTTCCAGGAGCCACGCCCCGGTCACCGCGGCGATGCAACTTGCCGCATGCATGTTCGCGGCCCCGTTGCGCGAGCGTGAGAAGCCATAGCCCAGGCGAAAGTAGGCGCGCTTTCGCTCTCCGATCACGCGGGCGAAGGTCTCGATGGTCTCAGCCGGACAACCGGTGATCCTCTCCGCCCACTCCGGCGTGCGAGTTTGCAGATGCGCCTCGAGCTCACGCGGAGCATCGGCGTAGCGCTCGAGGTAGTCCCAATCCGCCTTGCCGTCGCGAAACAGGCAGTGCATCACCGCGCAAGCCAGGGCACCGTCCGTTCCCGGACGGATCAAAACAGGCAAATCGGCCTGCTGCATGGTTGCATTCATGTAAACGTCGACCGCCGCGATGCACGCGCCGCGCTCCTTGCGCGCGTGCACCGCATGCCTCATCACGTTCACCTGCGTATTGGCTGCGTTGGTGCCCCAGATCACGATCAGATCGGATCGCGCCATCTCGCGCGGATCGGGGCCCGCGACCTTGCCGGTACCGGCGAGAAAACCGGCCCACGCGGGATTTGAGCAGATGGTCTCGTGAAAACCCGAATATTTTTTTGCATGACGAAGGCGATTGATGCCGTCACGCATCACAAGCCCCATGGTCCCCGCGTAATAATACGGCCAGACGGCCTGGGCTCCGAGTTGCCGCTCCACGCGCAGGAATTGCTCGGCGACCAAGTCGAGCGCGTCATCCCACGTAATCGGCTCGAAGCGGCCCGAGCCTTTCGCACCTTTGCGACGCAGCGGGCGCTTGAGGCGATCGGGATGATGCACGCGCTCGGCATACCGGGCGACCTTGGCGCAGATCACGCCGGCCGTGTACGCGTTGTCTTCCGCCCCGCGGACTCGCCCAATAGTCCGCTCGTCCAGCAGTTCAACTTCGAGCGCACATGTCGACGGACAGTCATGCGGGCAGGCTGAGTAACCCGTTCGCACCGCTCCTGACCGGACCGAGGATATCTGATTCATATCATGCCGCCGCTATTCTGCCCCTGAGAGCTTTTCTGCGTGTGCTTCGAGCTTGGAGCGACGCCACAGGCCTCCGACGACGATCACGAGAATTGCTCCCATGATCGCTGCAAACAGCATTATATAATGGAAGCCTTCGGCACCTAATTTCGGCTCCAGGTAGCCCTGAATGGCGGGGTCCGTCACGATTACCTCGCCGACGATCCAGCCCAGGAGGGCGGCGCCGGCCCATACCAGGATGGGAAAGCGGTCGAGCAGGCGCATGATCAGCGCCGCACCCGCGACAATCAGCGGAATGCTGATCGCGAGCCCGATCACCAGCAGCGCAATATTGCCTTCAGCTGCCGCTGCAATCGCAATGACATTGTCCAGGCTCATTATGATGTCGGCGACAGCCACGATGCGTACGGCCCGCCACAGGTGCTCAACGGCCTCGACCTCGTTCTCGTCGGGTTTTTCAGGCACCAGCAACTTGGCGGCGATGTAAAAGAGCGCGATTCCCCCTACGAGCTTGAGATAGGGCAGCAACATCAGCGAAGCGACGATGCCGGTGAACACCACGCGCAGCAGGACCGCCACTCCTGCACCGAGCACCATGCCCCAGAGTCGCTGACGATGCGGCAGTCCGCGGCATGCCATGGCGATCACCACGGCGTTGTCCCCGGAAAGCAGGATGTTGATCCAGATTATCTTGAGCAGGGCGACCCAGAAGGCCGTCTCGCCGATTTCGGCCCATCCGCTGCTTATGGCGTCTATCCAGCCGCCTGGATGCAGCCACTGAGCGATTGATCCCACAGCAGTCTCGCTTGCGCCCGTTCGTTGCAGCGCGTCTGTCGTGCGGCGTGCCGTTAAGCCGCGATCGGCGAGACATTTCTACAGGCAAAACGCCGGGGCTGGCCAGCATAGCGAGCGCGCAACCGATGCAACGCGCCCAATCAGCCCACGATCTCGTTGCCCGAGAAAAACTGCGCGATTTCCTTCGCCGCGGTTTCAGGTGAATCGGAACCATGCACCGAATTTTCGGTGATGGATGTTGCATGCACCTTGCGGATGGTGCCGGCAGCCGCCTTTGCAGGATCCGTGGCGCCCATCAGATCGCGATATCGGGTGATCGCGCTCTCGCCCTCGAGGACCTGTACGACAACGGGGCCAGAAGTCATGAACTGAACGAGCTCGGAGAA
The DNA here is from genome assembly GCA_036562835.1 of Xanthobacteraceae bacterium. Taxonomy (GTDB): domain Bacteria; phylum Pseudomonadota; class Alphaproteobacteria; order Rhizobiales; family Xanthobacteraceae; genus VAZQ01. The sequence goes on from DATCJI010000171.1 coordinate 17,760, forward strand.
AAACGGCCTCTCGCGGTGAACAGCGTAGAACGTCTGCGCCTCCTCGCGGCTGATGCGCACGCGCTTTTGCGCAACAATGCGCAATCCGGCCTGCTCGATCATGGCATTAATGGCGCCGGTCAGATTGCGCGCGGCAGCGTCGGGCTTGATGATCGAAAACGTTCGCTCAAGAGCCATGCCGAAGATTCCGTCCGATCTGCCGGTTGTGATCGCATGCGCAGGTGCTGTCGGCGATCACACGAGAGCCAGCACCCTTGCTGCACCTCCGGTTGCGCCCTTCACCTTAGCAAGGCCCACGACCAGCGTAGCGCCGGAGCTCGGCACCTTGTCCAGATTGGCGACGTTTTCGAGCCCCCATCGGTCGGACGGCAGCCACGCAGAGTGCACCTTGAAGTCCTTTGAGGGGCCGTGATCCAGTGAGAGCGTATCGACCGCAAGTCCCACCGCGTTGCGCTCTTTCATCAGCCATTCGACCGCCTCAATGCCAAACCCGGGAAAGTGCAGCGCGCCGGCAGTGTCCTTGCCGGTGAATTTTGCCGCATCGTTCACATGCGCAGCCCACCCGGAATGCATGGCCACGCAGCAATTCTCAGGAAGCCTGCCATGCTTTCCCTCCCAGGCGATCAGGTCCTCGCGCGCGACGAGGTAATCCGCATTCTGCTTTACCTTGTTTTCCACATCCAGCACTGCAAGCGGCACCACCAGCGCATCCGCGGATATGCGCTCCGATGTGCTCCCCTGTTCGGAGAAGTGGATCGGTGCATCCAAATGCGTGCCCGCGTGCTCGAGCAGATGCCACCAGTAAAGGTTGAATCCGTCCCTCTTGAAATCGAATTTCTTTTCCATCCGAATCCCAGCTTCTCCAAAGAACGTGGGAAACTGATCGGACATGGTATGGGTGAGATCGACAACGCGCGTGAACGCGCGCGCCGCGGCGGCGGCCGCCTGCAAGGGAGTGGCACTTGCCGCGAAGCCGGCAGCCAAGGTCGCGTTGAAGAATCCCCGTCGTGTGAGCGTCGCTTGCACCGCTTCCCGGCAGCCCGGAACGCACATGGAGGCCTCCCTGTTGTCGCAGCTCTAGCGAAACGGATTAATCGAGAACGGGTGCGCTCGGTATCAGCTGCCGGCTGGCTTCTTTCCGCTCACGCGCGGCTTTGAAGCTGTCGCTGATGGCTCGGCGACCGGCGCCCGCTCAATCGAGGTGAGGCGTCCGGCGGTAAAGCGGTAGATACCCGGAGCCGGACCATGCAGATACGTCAGAACGAGCAGGCGATCCGCGCCGCTGCTGCCAAACTCGAATTTCTCCACCGGGCCGGCTCGCCTGACCACCTCACATTCAGACATATGCAACGCGATTCCCCCCGCCGTGGCCTGGCCCTGTTCGGAGGCCGCGCGGCATTGGCCGTCCGCACTGAGAAGATCGGCGGAGAGCCCGCTTTGGTTGCCTGTCATCCACGCAGGCTGGCCGCCCAGCATGGTTTCGGGCTTGAAGGTCACGTTGTTAAGGCTCAAGTCGGCCGAGCACGCGCCCAGCAAGGCGACCGAGAGCCCAGCAAAAAGCAGCTTCAGTTTCATGCGCGCCACCAGTTAGCCCGCACCTGCCCTGCGTACATTGTCATCCAGCCCGATTTTGCGCCCTTAGCAGCGCCCAATCAACAATTTAGTTCGCACCATATTGACCGGCCGCCTCCCCGGAAAACATGCAATTCAGTGAGTGGATGCGGGCTCTGCCGCCCCGAGATGCTCCACCCGCTGCCAGCGCCCGCGCGCGTCCGGCTCCCAGCAGGTCGCTTCGAGGCCCAGCGTTTTGCACTCAAACCAACGCTCGCGCGCCTTCATCATCGCGTCGGCATCGTCGCCGTCGAACAAGATGACAACGCGCCTGTATTCAGTGATGTCCTGCGGCAGCGGGGCACCTTCGATGAGAAAACGCACGTCGGCGCCGCTCGGGTTATCGCTCTGCACGGTGAGCAGAATGGGTTGCTCCGATGCGGCCGGCTCGCGCCAGGTGCCGTGCGGGAGAAAGCTTTCGTCGCGAAACGTCCAAAGATGCGCATCGAGCGCGTCGACCCGCTCTTCCGATGCAGTTTGCACGACAACGCGCCAGCCGCGCTCGAGGCATTTCTCGAGCAGCGTCGGGAGGCTGCGATCCAGGCTCTGCCCGGAGAGGCGGTAAAAGACAATCTCGGTCATTTCTCGTAATAGCGTGCAATCAAGGCGTTCAGAAGCCGCACGCCGAAGCCCGAGCCCCAGCTCCTGTTCGTGTCTGTTTGCGGCGAGCCCATTCCAGTACCGGCGATGTCAAGATGCGCCCAAGGCGTCTTGTCGACGAAGCGCTGCAGGAACTGCGCCGCCGTTACGGCTCCCCCGTGCCGGCCTCCAGTATTTTTCATATCCGCAAACTTTGATTCGAGCATCTTGTCGTATTCAGGTCCCAGCGGCATGCGCCAGACGCGCTCCCCTGTTTCCTGTCCCGCTCGCATGAGACGTTCCGCGAGTCTTTCGTCATTGGCAAACAATCCTGCGTATTCATGGCCGAGGGCCACGATGATGGCACCCGTCAGCGTGGCAAGATCGATCATCAGCTTGGGCTTGAAGCGCTTGTTCACATAGTGCAGCAGGTCGGCCAGAATGAGCCGCCCTTCGGCGTCGGTGTTTATAACCTCGATCGTCTGGCCCGACATGCTGGTCACGATATCGCCGGGCCGCTGGGCGGCGCCGCTCGGCATGTTCTCGACGAGCCCCACGGCACCAACTGCATTGACCTTGGCCTTGCGTGCAGCGAGGGTGTGAAAGAGCCCGGCCACGCAGGCGGCGCCCGCCATATCGCCCTTCATGTCCTCCATACCGGACGCAGGCTTGATGGAAATGCCGCCGGTATCGAAGCACACGCCCTTGCCGATGACTGCAACCGGCTCGCTGCCACGCCTGCCGCCGCTCCAGCGCATGACAGCGACGCGCGCGCCATGCTGGGAGCCTTGCGCGACCGCGAGCAGTGCGTTCATTCCGAGCTTTTTCAGTTGCGGCGGATCTAAAACCTCAACGGTTACGCCGACTTTTTTCAGATCGCCGATACGCGCCGCAAATTCTTCCGGATAGAGTACGTTGGCGGGCTCGTTGACCAGATCCCGCGCGAGTGATACGCCCGTTGCAACGGCCGCCCGTGGAAGCCATTCCTTTCTCGCCGTGCCGGGATCCGCGCTCGCGATCGTCACCTTGATGTCGCTTGCGGGCTCCTCCTCCTCGGTGCGTTTCGTTTTGTAACGGTCGAACGAATACGCGCGCAATTGCATGCCGAAGGCAACATCGGCAACGCGTTCCGGCTGCAGCTTTTTGCCAGGCACATCCGCAAAAACGGTCGCCGCAGTTGCGCTGGCGGGAATGCGCCCCATCGCAATCCCACCGAGTTTCACAAAATCGGCCGATTTGAGGTCGCGCGCCCTGCCCACACCAATGATGATCAGGCGCGAAACGTCGAGTCCGGCGGGCGCGGCCATTTCCAGCACTGCCGCATTTTTGCCCTTGAATCGCTCTGCCAAGGCGGCCCGTTTGATTTGCGCAGCTACGGGTTCCACCAGGCGGCGGGCGGACGGCGCGAATTTGACGCCTTCCTCGCAGAACAAGGTAAGAACATCGGCAGCAGCAGCATGCAAACTGCCAAATTCAAGCTTCAATGCGCGCGCCATGAGTGCTCATCTTTCGCGGCAGCCCTGGCCTCCCGCGATGGCCGCCCAACGAGGAGGCTGTCGAGCTTCGCCGTGGCCTTTCCGCAACCGTCGCGCATTAACGTTTTATTGTGCATAGTCAAAGGCTTTGCCTTGGCGGAGCCATTTTGTTCGACCATCAAAAGAGCCCATTAATGGGGCGGGATTGCCGTCGGAGCGCGCACGGGGAGAAACGCGCGCACCGCGGAATTTTTTGGCGCGAGCGGGGACGCGTAGTCGGATGGGATCCATCGGCAGGTACATCTTCCGTACCACGTTAGGTGCGTTCCTCGTCGTTTGCATAAGCGTCACCGCGCTGATGTGGATCACGCAGGCGCTGCGTGACATCGACCTGATGACCAATCAGGGGCAAAGCGTTTTGGTATTCGTCGGCATCACCAGCCTGATCATCCCGCTGTTGTTGCAGATCATTGCGCCCATCGCGCTCATGATTGCAGTGGCGCACGTTCTGAACAAGCTCGGCAACGATTCCGAGCTCATAGTGATGAACGCATCCGGCATGCCGCCGACGTTCCTGTTGCGCCCCTTCCTCGCGGCCGGAGTGCTGGTGTCCGTGCTGGTGGCCATCATCAGCATCTATGTTTCTCCATGGGGCCTGCGCGAATTGCGCCGTTGGGCGACGGAGGTCCGCGCCGACCTCGTCAGCAATGTCGTTCAGCCTGGGCGTTTCACGAACCTGGAATACAGGCTGACGCTGCATATACGCGAGCGGCTGCCGAACGGGCAGTTGCTCGGGATTTTGATCGACGATCAGCGCAATCCGAAAGAGCGCATGACGATCCTCGCCGAGAAAGGCGAGATCGTAAAGAACAACCGGGGCATCTTCCTCGTGCTGGAGAGGGGCAGCGTGCAACGGCACGAAGCAGGGCAGCGTGACCCGGCCCTGGTCCTGTTCGACAGCTACGGGTTCGATCTGTCCTGGCTCTCGGGCGGCACACCAAACATCAAATACTCGGTGCGGGAGCGGTACCTCTGGGAGCTTTTCGACGGAGTCGGCACGGATAGCGCCTTGGTTGCCGCGCAGCCCAATCAGGTACGGGCGGAGCTTCACGACCGCATCACGGCGCCACTTTATCCGCTCGCCTTCGTGATCATGACCTTCGCCTATCTGGGCTCGCCACGTACGACGCGTCAGAGCCGGACGATGTCCTTGATCGGCGCCACCACCGCTGTGGGCGCCCTGCGCGGACTGGGCTTTTTGGGAATGATCGCGGGTGCAAACACGCCGGTCGCGCTGCTGCTGCCGTATATCGCGCTCCTCGCCGCCTTCGTGCTCGGATACTTCGCTGTCGCACGCGGCGTTGTCATTGAGCCCCCGGCCTTCGTCACAAATGCGATCACGACGCTGATGGAGCGCTTGGTCCAGCGCACCAGCGGGCTGCTCGGGCAAGCTTCATGATTTTGGCGCAGACCATCGGGCGTTATTTCGGGCGACGCTTCGTGACCGCGGTGCTGGCGGTTTTTGCCGGCATCCTCGTTCTCACGGCCATGGTCGATTTTCTCGAGCAGATGCGCCGGACCTCGGATCTGGAAAACGTCTCTGCGCTGCTGGTTGCCAAGATCGCGCTCTTGCGGGTTCCCTTCATCACCGAGCGCGTGATGCCGTTTGCCGTCCTGGTCGGGGCGATGTTCTGCTACCTCAATCTGTCGCGCCGCCTCGAGCTCGTGGTGGCACGCGCTGCGGGAATCTCGGCCTGGCAATTCATCGCGCCGGCACTGGCGCTCGCCGCGGTGATGGGGATGTTGAGCGCAACTCTCTACAACCCGTTCTCCGCCATCATGCGTGAGCATTCCAGCCGGCTGGAAGCGGATCTCTACAGCCCGCAAGGAGGGCTGCCCATTTCCGGCAGCGGGTTCTGGCTGCGCCAGCGCAACCAGGACGGCCAGGCCGTCATCAACGCAAAAACCAGCCGCCAGCAAGGAATCCAGCTGGGCGGCGTCACCGTGTTCCGGTTCGACGATTTCGGCCATTTTCTCGACCGCATCGAGGCCAAGAGCGCGACGCTGGAAACAGGATTTTGGCGGCTCGAGGATACCCGCACGTATCAGAGCGCGAAGGCGCCGACCGAGCGCGCAATCGTTCGCCTGCAAACCACGTTAACGGCGGCACAGGTGGGCGAGAGCTTCGCCACCCCGGAAACGGTGCCGTTCTGGGGTCTGCCCGGCTACATCAATGCGGCCGAGAGCGCCGGGCTTTCCGCTTCGGGCTATCGGCTGCAATTTTATCAGCTTCTCGCGCAGCCATTTTATCTCGCTTCGATGGTATTCCTTGCGGCGGCCGTGAGCTTGCGCTTCTTCCGCATGGGCGGCGTGCAGAAGATCGTGCTTTCAGGACTGGCGGCGGGATTCTTTCTTTACGTGCTCGCCAAAATCACAGGCGATCTGAGCAAGGCGGGAGTTCTGGTGCCCTTGGCGGCCGCCGCTTTGCCGCCCGCAATCGGCGGCCTTACGGGTGTGATGGCGTTGCTGTATCAGGAGGACGGGTGATGCGGCTTGCGCGTATCCGTTCGTCAGCAGCGTGCCGTATTGGAAGTGTGCTGTTCGTGGCGTTCATTGCCGGAGCGTTGCTCGCCGGCAGCGGCGCGTTCGAGCGCGCATTCGCACAGCTCGTGTTTCCGCCGCGCGAGAAGCCCACGCCACGCGCGCAGCCGGTGCGCGGTCAGGAGCAGATGCTCGTCCGCGCGGAGGTGATCAACTACGACTATACGAATGAGCGCGTCTCGGCCGTGGGCAACGTGCAGCTCTACTACGGGGCTTCCACGCTCGAAGCCGACCGGGTGATCTACGATCAGAAGACGAAGCGTCTGCATGCCGAGGGAAATGTCCGCCTCATGCAGCCCGACGGCACGGTTACCTATGGCGAGATTATGGACCTGAGCGACGATCTGCGTGATGGCTTCGTCGACTCACTGCGTATCGATGCGCCCGAGCAGACCCGCTTTGCAGGCTCGCGCGCCGACCGGAGCGAGAATTTCACGGTCTTTCATAACGGCGTCTACACCGCCTGCGAGCCCTGCAAGGACGATCCGCGGAAGCCGCCGAAATGGCAGGTCAAGGCCATGCGCATCATCCATGATCAGGGCGAGAAGATGATGTATTTCGAGGACGCGCGCCTGGAAATGGTCGGCGTCCCCATTGCGTATCTGCCGTTTTTCTCGGCGCCGGACCCGACGGTGACGCGCAAGACCGGATTTCTCATTCCGACCTACTCTCACAGCTCCGTTTACGGGTATGGCGCTGCCGTGCCTTTCTACTGGGCGATCGCGCCCGATTACGATGCCACCATCACGCCGCTGATCACGAGCAAGCAGGGTCCGCTGCTGCAGGGCGAGTTTCGCCAGCGCCTGATCGATGGCTCCTACAGCATTCGCGGCACCGGGCTCTTTCAGCTCGACAAGGATGTGTTTCTCAACGGAGGAAATCCCACTCCGGGATATCGTGATTGGCGGGGAAGCCTGGAATCCACCGGTCAGTTCAAGCTTTCGGACCAATGGGTGTGGGGTTGGGACGGGACGCTCCTTTCCGACAAGACCTACTTTTTTGATTACAAACTGCAGCAAGGGCTACAGTCGAGCAATTTCAATTTCATCGGTTTGACGCCCGACGCCGCAATCTCCCAGGCCTACATCGCCGGCCGTGGAGAGCGCAGCTATTTCGATGCTCGCGCGCTTTACTTCTACGGTTACTCCGTTTTCGACGACCAGAAGCAGCTCCCCGTGGTACACCCGGTCGTCGATCACGACTATACGTTCAAGTATCCGATCTTTGGCGGCGAGCTTGCCACGCGCAGCAATCTGACGAGCCTGTCGCGCGACAGCGCCAATTTCGATCCCATCAACCAGCAGGCAGTCCTGGGCGGACAGTGCCTGCCGATGACTGCAGACCCGACCGTCAAAACTCCCGCCAATTGTCTGTTGCGCGGGGTGCCGGGGGACTACAACCGGTTCTCAAACGAAACGACCTGGCGCCGTACCATCATTGATGCAAACGGACAGATGTTCACGCCATTCCTCACCATGCGCACCGATGCAGCCAGTATCAAGGTGTTCGATCAGCCCGGTGTCTCCAATTACATCCCGGTTGGCCAAAGCGATCTTGGCCGAGTAATGCCGACTGCGGGTATCGAATACCGGTATCCTCTCATTGCCGTGCAGTCCTGGGGCACGCAGACCATCGAGCCGATTGCCCAACTCATCTTCCGGCCGAATGAATCGCACGTTGGTGCCTTTCCCAACGAGGATGCGCAAAGCCTGATCTTCGACGATTCCAATCTCTTCAAGGTCAACAAGTTTTCCGGATGGGACCGCGTTGAAGGCGGCGGGCGCGCCAACGTCGGCGTGGAATACACGGCGCAGTTCAACAAGGGCGGCAATGTCAGCTTCCTGTTCGGGCAATCGTATCTCCTGTATGGGCAAAATTCGTTTGCGCTCCCCAGCACCACGAATACCGGCCTCGACAGTGGGCTCGACACCAAGGCGTCGGATTACGTGGCGCGCCTCACATACCAGCCGAACTCGCTGCTCGCGTTTACGTCTCGCTTTCGCTTCGACCACGAAAGCCTCGCGCTACAGCGGGCCGAGCTGGAGACCACGGCAAGTTTCGGCCGCTGGACCACATCGGTACTCTATGGCAGCTACGCGCCACAGCCCGACATCGGCTTTCCCAATTGGCGCGACGGCATTCTGGGCACCGCCCGCTTCAAGCTCACTCCCGAGTGGGTGCTGTTAGGCGCGGCGCGCTATGATCTCATCGCACATAAGGTCAGCCAGACCCAAATCGGCCTCGGCTACGTCGATGACTGCCTCATCTTGGCCCTGAATTATATTACTGATTACGCGTACGCGGGCAGCGTCTCGGTGAACCACAGCGTCATGATGCAGATCAGCTTGCGGACCTTGGGAGGAAATACCAGCGGCCAAAGCATGACCGGAATGCCCGGTCTCGGAAGGTAACTCGGATGCGCGCACGGAAGAGTAAGCAGTCGCCGCAGGGACCAAGAACCAATTTCGGAAAACCCAGAATGGAAGGACAGCACTGCATTCGCGCAGGAGTAAAGTTGCGCAGCCTCACCGCGGGCATCGCGTTGGCGATGCTGACGTCGTTTTCGGGAACAACGAGCTACGCGCAGCACGTGGTGCTTCTGGTCAACGGGGAGCCGATCACGGCACTGGACATCGAGCAACGGGCAAAGCTCGATCAGTTGTCTACGCACAAGCTTCCGTCCCGCCAGGACGTCATCGACGAATTGATCACAGAAAAACTCAAAATCCGCGAGGGAAAAAAGTGGGGACTGGAAGTCTCCGACAGCGAGGTCGACACCGCCTTTTCAACCATGGCGGCCCGTATGCGCATGAACCCGGAGCAACTGATCAAGGAGCTCGCAAAATCCGGGGTGAACGCCGCGACACTCAAGCACCGCATCAAAGCCGATATTGTATGGCCGCAGCTCGTGCGCGGCCGTTATCAGGCGAGCTTGCAAATCGGCGAGAAGGATCTTGTCGGGTCGAAAGAGCAAAAAAGCGACGATACTGGCTATGACTATTACTTGCGGCCGATCCTCTTCCTCATTCCGCCAGGGTCGCCGGAAGGATTCATCGATACGCGGCGGCGTGATGCGGAATCCCTGCGCGCTCGCTTCCAAGGATGCGATGAGGGGCTCGCCCTCGCGCGCGCGCTGAAGGATGTTGCAGTGCGCGAGCAGGTGGTACGCAGCTCGGCGGACCTTCCGCCGGAGTTGCGCAAGGTTCTTGACGGGATCGAGGTTGGAAAACTCACCCCGCCGGAGCTCACAAAGTTCGGCATCGAGATGCACGCCATGTGCGCAAAGAAAGAATCCACCGCGGAAAACATGCCAGGAAAGCGCAAGGCTCGCGATTCCATAATGTCGGAGCGCTACGAGCAGCGCTCGAAGCAGTACCTGAACGAGATTCGCCGCGGCGCCATGCTCGAATACAAGTAATCGCTGCATGGCGAAGCCACTGGCGCTGACGCTGGGCGAGCCAGCGGGTATCGGGCCAGACATCGCCTTTGCTGCCTGGCTGCGGCGCGCCGAACTCGAGCTTCCGACATTTTACCTGCTTGCCGATCCGGGATTCGTAGTGCGCTGTCTCAAAGCAATGCACCTGTCCGTGCCGACCAGGGTGGTGAGCGTCGCGCAGGCGTCCGACTGCTTCCCGCACGCGCTGCCGGTTGTCGACATCGGGGTGCCGATCACCGCGCAACCAGGGGTACCCGACGACTCCAGTGCCCCCGCCGCCTTGGCAGCTATTCGCGCCGGAGTCAGCGCCGTGTGCACGGGCTCGGCGCAGGCCATCGTCACCAATCCGGTTGCAAAAAGCGTGCTTTACAGGTCCGGCTTCTCCGAGCCTGGACAAACAGAATTCCTGGCGACGCTTGCGAAGGAATTGTGCCAGATCGCAGCGAGGCCTGTGATGATGCTGTGGTCACCGGAAGTTGCGGTGGTTCCCGTCACCATTCATCTGCCATTGCGCGAGGTCGTGTCGAGCCTAAGCACAGATTTGATCGTCGAAACAGGCCGCATCGTCGCGCGCGATCTGCGGCAACGATTTGGTATCCGCTTTCCGCGGTTGGCGATTGCCGGCCTTAATCCCCATGCAGGTGAGGAAGGCACGATGGGCGACGAGGATCTCACGATTTTGCAACCCGCCGTCGAACGCCTGCGCGCTGAGGGGGTAAACGCGCGCGGACCGCTTGCTGCAGACTCGCTCTTCCATGCCGGCGCACGCACCGGCTACGACGTCGTCCTTGCGATGTATCATGATCAGGCACTCATCCCGATCAAAACGCTCGCGTTCGATCACGCTGTGAATGTGACGCTTGGGTTGCCATTTGTCCGTACCTCCCCGGACCATGGCACGGCATTCGACATTGCCGGTACCGGCAAGGCTGATCCCACGAGCTTGATTGCCGCCATTCGGCTTGCAGCGAAGCTTTCCGTCCAACCGGAGTCTCCCCCGTTGCGCGCTGTGCATGAGCACCATTGATGAGCTCCCTCCCCTCCGGGAGGTGATCCGGCGACACGGGCTCGCGGCGAAAAGGTCACTTGGCCAGAATTTTCTCCTCGATTTCAATCTCATCAGCCGCATTGCCCGGGCAGCAGGGCCACTTGCTAACATTAATGTGGTTGAGATTGGACCCGGACCAGGCGGGCTCACGCGTGCGCTCCTCGCGCAAGGCGCCCGCCGCGTGATCGCGATCGAGCGCGATGCGCGCGCGGTTGTCGCGCTCACAGAAATCGCCGAGCGAAATCCCGACCGTCTCAATATCGTAAGCGGTGACGCGCTGCAGATGGATGCAAAGCAGTTTCTCGGCGAAGGGCCGGCGCGCATCGTGGCCAATCTGCCCTACAACATTGCGTCTGCGCTGCTCGTGAACTGGCTCACGATTGAACCGTGGCCGCCGTGGTACGATCAACTCGTCCTCATGTTCCAGCGCGAAGTTGCCGAACGCATTGTTGCATCCCCGGGCAGCAAGGCCTACGGTCGTCTTGCGGTTCTTTGTGCCTGGCGCACCGAGGCGCGCATACTGTTCGATATTCCCCCGCAGGCATTTGTGCCCCCTCCGAAAGTGACTTCTTCCTTAGTGCGCCTGATGCCGCGGAAAACACCTCTGCCGTGCAACGTGAACGCGCTGCAGCAGGTCACGCAGGCTGCATTCGGCCAGCGCCGCAAAATGCTGCGCCAGAGCCTCAAATCGCTCTGCCGGGACACGCATGGATTGCTTGCAGCCGCCGCGCTTGATCCGACCGCGCGCGCCGAAGACATTCCGGTGGGAGGCTTCATCGCGCTCGCAGGCGCGTTGACTGCGATGAAAACCGAAGCTCGTTCATGAGCGAATTTCATCGGCAATCGTTGGTGGATTACGCGGCTCCGCTGTCGGAGACCACAAGCAAACGTCCGCAGCCCCGCGGTACCGAAGTGTTAGTCCGCATTACGCACTGCGGCGTCTGTCATTCCGACCTGCATCTGCAGGATGGGTATTTCCGGCTAGCAGACGAAAAGAAGCTCGACGTGCGCTCGGGACGCACATTGCCGTTCACGCTCGGCCACGAGATCGCCGGAACCGTCGAGGCAATTGGGGAAGCTGCGCAAGGCGTGAACATCGGCAAGGCGGTTGCCGTCTATCCATGGATCGGCTGCGGCCGCTGCAAAGCCTGCCTGCGCGGCGAGGAAAATATCTGCAGCGCCCCGCGCCATCTGGGAGTGAACATGGACGGCGGTTTTGCCTCGCACGTCCTTGTCCCCCATCCGCGTTATCTGCTCGACGCGTCGGGCGTGGCGCAGGAACGAGCCGCAATCCTGATGTGCTCTGGCCTGACCGCCTACGCGGCGCTGAAACGGCTCGAACGAGAGTCGGCACTTTCGCCGCTGCTGCTCGTCGGCATGGGCGGAGTTGGTATGATGGGACTCGCCCTGACGATGGCCATGTTCAAACGGAGGCCTTTCGTGGCCGACATTGACCCCGCCAAGCGCGAAGCAGCTCTCGCCGCCGGCGCTGCCGCTGCTTTTGATCCAGCCGAGGATGGCGCGCGCCGCGCGCTGGTCGCGCAGAGCGGGGGTGGCGTATACGGCGCATGCGACTTCGCCGGATCCACGCAGTCGCTTGCGTTCGCCACGGGTGCGCTCGCCAAGGGTGGCAAGGTTGTGGTCACCGGACTGCTCGGCGGCACTTTGAGCATGCCGAGCGCGATGCTGGCCCTCAAAGCCATTGCGATTGAAGGCACTCAGACAGGAACGCTGGCGGAGGCACGCGAGGTGCTCGAGTTGAGCGGGCAGCCGGATTTCACCTTTCCTCCCATCACGCAACGGCCCATGAACGAGGCACAGGCTGCGCTCGACGCGCTGCGCGCCGGCAGGGTCGTCGGCCGCATCGTGCTGGCTGGCTGAACGCCCAGGTTATTCGAGGTTCTGCACCTGCTCGCGAAACTGCTCGACGACGTGCTTGAGCTCCAGCCCGATATTCGTGAGCTCGACATCATTTGACTTGGAGCACAACGTATTGGCTTCACGATTGAGCTCCTGGGCCAGGAAGTCGAGACGCCGGCCGACCGCGCCTCCTTGTAGAATGAGCTTGTCGATCTGACCGACATGAGAGGCTAGTCGGTCGAGTTCTTCGCGGATATCCGCCTTGCTGGCAATGAGAATCGCCTCCTGGTGCAGGCGATCGGGGTCGAGGCGCGTAGTGCCATCAAGCAGCATTGCAACCTGCTCGGCAATGCGCGCCTTGATCGCCTCTGGCCGTCGACTAGGCGCCGCATCTGCGCGCGCCCCCAAAGAAGCAATTTCGGCCGTCCGCACCGCGAGCACCTGCCCCAGCGCTTCGCCCTCCTGCCGACGCATGGCAATGAGGTCCATCAGGGTTTCCTTAAATCCTGCAACCACTGCGTCCTCTGCAGCGCGCCGAACCTCTTCCCGCTCGTCTTCATCGACCACGTCGATCACCCCCTTGAGCGCGAGGAGGCCGTCAAGCCGTGGCGGATCGGCCTGCAGTTCACCCGCAAGCCGCCGCATGGTGCTGAGCACAGCTGCCAGCACGCTTTCGTTCACACGCACGAGAGGCGGCACGCCTTTGCGCTCAATTGAGAGCGTCGCATAGACCGTTCCGCGCACGAGCTGCTGTGCGCTCATGCTGCGCACCGGAGACTCGATGGCGTCCCAGCCGGGCGGCAGGCGCAATCGCACGTCGAGCCCTCGGGAATTGACCGACTTGATTTCCCAGGCCCAGGAATAAGGTGCGCGCTCGCCATGCCGCCGCGCAAAACCCGTCATACTGGAAAGCGCCACAGCCGTGCCGGAGCCTAGGGCATCGTCACGAAAAACGCTGCCCTCGGGCTTCGACCGAGAGCGGGACAGGGCGTTCGAAATAGATCATGTCGAGCCGATG
>DATCJI010000174.1:0-4934 GCA_036562835.1 Xanthobacteraceae bacterium
TCGGATCGCGTTCAATCTTCCGGCGCAGGCGATTGACCTGCACATCGACCGCGCGCTCGCCGATCGAGCCACTGTTTCCGGCGAGGGCCTGCCGCGGCACTGTCTGACCCGGCGTAGCGGCGAGCAGCCGAAGCATGTCGCGCTCGCGGTCGGTAAGGCGAATGACGTCCTCGCCCCGCTTGAGTTCCCCGCGCGCCAAATGGAACGTAAAATCGCCGAAGCGCACCGCTTCAATCGGGGCGCTCGCCGGCGGGCGCGCGCGACGGAGAATGCTCGCAACTCGCAGAGAGAGCTCTTTCGGCTCGAAAGGCTTCGCCAAATAATCATCGGCCCCGGCGCTGAGACCTTCGATGCGGCTCTGCGCCTCGGTTCGCGCTGTGAGCATCAGGATCGGCACGTTGGAGCGGACACGCAAATCCTGTACGAGCGCAAGACCCGATTCTCCCGGCATCATCACGTCCAGGACAAGAAGATCAAAGCTCAGGCTGGCGAGCTTGGCGCGCGCATCGGCTGCCGTCTCGGCCGTGGTGACGCGGTAGCCCTCGAGCAGCAGGAAACGCGACAGCAGCACGCGGATACGCCGATCGTCGTCCACGACCAGGAGATGCGGGGCATCGTCGGAAAGAGGGGCAGCAGCGTGCGCGAGAGCGGGCGACATCGAAGCAATCGTTACCCCGGCAAGCGGCGTGCGCGGTCCGCTTCTGCGATGAAACGCAAAACGTAATCGTGAGTGTCCGGATTGATCATGGCTGCAAGAAACCTGCAAGCTGTCGCATGCGCGTTCGGTCCGAGCCGGGCCAGGGCGCGAGCGATGCGTTCCGTCTGCAGGCCCGCGAGTTTCATCGCCAGCGCCTCGCCGCGCGGAGTGACGTAGAGCAACCGCTGCCGCCGGTCATTGGCGCCCTCCTTCTGAATTACGTATCCGTGCTCGATGAGCTGGCGCAGCACCCGCCCGAGCGACTGTTTGGTGATTTTCAGAATGTCGAGCAATTCGGCAACTTTCAGGCCCGGCTGGCGATTGACGAAGTGTAAAACACGATGGTGAGCGCGGCCGAAGTTCAGTTTGGCAAGAACCTCATCGGCGTCGCCGGTGAAATCGCGATAGGCGAAGAACAGGAGCTCGATGATGTCCCAGATGGGCTCGGCGCGGGCGCGCTCCGCAGCGCGCAGGGCACGGTCGGCCATCGGAATATTTAGGTCAGCCATATTGACCTATTTGGATAATATTGCTACATGGAGCCACGGTGCCGCGCAATAATCGTGCTCGCACGGTCACTGCTCCGGATTGCACCTGAACCCCAACCGGCTTGCCATGGCCGCCGGCACAATACTGGGTCACAGTGCGGGAGGCAAAATTACAATGGGCGGCGGGCCAACCGCTGCGCTAGTGCGGTGAATTCGAAGTTCCTATCATTCTGGATGCAAGCTCGGTTAGGAACTTCGAATTCAAAAACCGCACTAGAATCACAAAGTTGCTAGTGTCCCTTTGATTCCGAAGTTCGCATCAGAGGTGCGGCAAGTGCTTGCGAACTTCGGAATCGGGACACTAGCCCGCAGGAGGAGCCCCATGGCTGAGAAACCCTACGATCGTCTTGAGGGCGTCATTTGGTACGATGGCCAGTTAGTGCCTTGGGGCGACGCCACCCTGCACGTGCTCACGCACGGATTGCATTATGCAAGCTGCGTGTTTGAAGGCGAGCGCGCCTACGGTGGGGTGATCTTCAAGTCTACCCAACATTCGGAGCGCCTCAAACGATCGGCACAGGTGCTTGATTTCGAAATTCCTTATTCGGTCGCGGAAATCGACGCAGCAAAACGTCTTGTTCTCGAGAAGAATGGGCAGGCGGATGCCTATGTCCGCCCGGTCGCCTGGCGCGGCTCGGAGATGATGGGGGTCTCGGCCCAAAACAATAAGATCCACCTCGCTATCGCGAGCTGGCAATGGCCGAGCTATTTCGACCCGGTGCAGCGCCTCAAGGGCATTCGCCTGGATCTTGCCGAATATCGGCGGCCTGATCCGGCTACGGCGCCCGCGCGTGCAAAGGCCGCCGGGCTGTACATGATCTGCACGATCTCAAAGCACAAAGCCGAGCGCAAGGGCTACGCCGATGCCATGATGCTCGACTGGCAGGGCCGCGTGGCCGAATGTACCGGCGCGAACATTTTTTTCGTCAAGGACGACAAAATCCACACCCCCATTGCCGATTGCTTTCTCGACGGCATTACCCGGCAAACCGTGATCGCGCTCGCAAAGAAGCGCGGCATCGAGGTGATCGAAAGGCGGATCATGCCGGAGGAGCTCACCCGGTTTTCCGAATGCTTCATCACCGGTAGCGCGGCGGAAGTCACGGCGGTTTCGGAGATCGCAGACTGGCGCTTCTCGCCGAGCGCGATCACCCGTGAGCTGCAGGCCGACTACAGCGCGGAAGTGCAGCCGAAGGGGAAAGCGGCCGCGGCGTAAGGCGTCGGCTATCCGCTCTGTTTATCTGATGGAGTTTTTCCGAAAAACCGGCCCCCACCCCGGGTTCAAAGCCCGACGGCAGGCTTTTTCTGGAGCTCTAGTCGGCGGCTACGTATATCTGGCCATCGGTGACCAGGCCTCTGAGCAGGCGGGAAATATAGTGCTGCACGATGTCCTCCGGGGTGCCGTCTTTCCCCCAAACGGTCACTTTGGCCTTCAGCTTTCCAGAGCGACCTGACCAGCTCACGAGATAATCCGACAGAAGCCCAAGCTTCTTCGTGGTTTCCAATCGCTCAAAAATTGCGTCCTGGTTTGGATACATAATCGGCAAAGCTCCGTCGCTATGCCGGCTTTAACGCGCAAAACGCACTTTGGTTGCACTGCAATGTGCAGCGCGCGACGCAAATGTACGCAAGCCTTGATTATTTGGGAGCGCGTTTGGCGAGGATTCGTTGCAACGTGCGCCGGTGCATGTTCAACCGCCGCGCAGTCTGCGAGACATTGCGTCCGCACAGCTCGTACACCCGCTGGATATGCTCCCAGCGCACCCGGTCGGCGGACATGGGATTTTCCGGCGGGTCTGCCTTGCGCCCATCGACCGCGAGCAGGGCTGCAACCACGTCGTCGGCATCGGCCGGCTTTGAGAGATAATCGACGGCGCCGACTTTGACGGCACTGACCGCAGTGGCGATGTTTCCATATCCGGTCAGAATGATGGCGCGCGCGTCGGGACGTTGGCGCTTGAGCGCGGAAACGACGTCAAGCCCGTTACCATCCTCAAGGCGCATGTCGACCACCGCGAAAGCAGGCAAGCTCTGTTGCAGCCGGTCAATGCCCTCCGCGACCGACTGCGCCAAAGACACGGAGAATCCACGCACCTCCAATGCCCGCGCCAGGCGGTGCAGCAACGCCTTGTCATCCTCAACAATTAAAAGAGACCTGTCGCTCGGCAGTGCCGCTGCTAGGCCTTCCGGCATTTACTCCTCCCTCACGCGCCCGGTTCGCAGCCGAGCGATATTTTTGCGGGATATCACTCCCGTCCGTTAATTTTTGCAGGTTGAGAAAAGCGCACCGTACAACCGCAGTCAAATGAAAAAGCAGAAACTTCGAGATAAGGTTCAGATGGCATGGCCGGTGCGGGTTAAGGCAGCCTCGCCTGCTTGCTCAAAGTCAGCGCGGTTCCACAGGACCCGAACGATTGCGCCACGGTCGGGGTAGTCACGATTATCATTTGAGAGCTTCGCCCCCGATCGCTCCAGCAGCGTCTTGGCGATGAAATACCCAAGCCCCAGTCCATGGTTATCGGCCCCGCGGTCGGCATGCCGCTTGCGGTGGGATGTCGTGATGTAGGGTTCGCCCATCCGGCCCATGACCTCCGGCGCGAAGCCCGGCCCATCATCGGTAATGGAAATGGAAACGTCGTTCGCACTCCATTGCGCCGCAATCTCCACCCGCTCCTTGGCAAAATCCACCGCATTCTCGACGAGGTTTCCCAACCCGTACAAAGTTCCGGGATTGCGCCTGTTTATTGGCTCGGGCGTATCTGCACCGTCGAGCGCAACATGGATGGACACATCGAGTCCGCGGTGGGGCGCGACGATTTCCTCGAGCAGAGCAGAAAGCTTGACCTGGTCGAATGAATCGGTGGCCGCGAGGCCGCCCAACCTGCTCAGGATGGTCCGGCAGCGCTTTGCCTGATCGTTAAGCAGCCGGATGTCGTCACCGTGCCTTGAGCCAGGTTCGGTCGCAAGCTGCAGCTCCTTGGCAATCACGCTGATGGTCGACAGCGGCGTTCCCAACTCGTGCGCGGCTGCGGCGGCAAGCCCGTCGATCTGAGTAAGGTGCTGCTCGCGGGCCAGCACGAGTTCGGTTGCAGCCAGAGCTTGGACAAGGCGTCGAGATTCGTCGGTGATTTGCCACGCATGCACCCCGATGAACCCAATCGCGAGCAGGATGCAAAGCCACACGGCGCCTACATATTCGCGCGGCAAGTGCAGGGAAAGCTCGCCGCTCCAGGGTAGCGGATCGTGCAGAAAAACCAGCAGGGTTGCGCACCCGACCGCAAACGCACCCAACATCACGGTTACCCGCGGGGGTAATGCCGTGGCCGAGATCAGGACAGGGCCGACGAAGAGGAGAGCAAACGGGTTTTCCAGCCCCCCGGTCAAGAACAGCAACATGGCCAGTTCGGCGGTATCGAAAGCCAGAATCCAGGCGGCGCGCTCGGGTTCAAGCCGCTGCTTGAGCTGGAACCGCACGCGCAGCGCGAGATTGAGCCATGCGGCGAGCGCAATCACCGTGAGACATGCGCCGACCGGCAGTCTGAAATCGAACCACCAGTAAACGACCAGCACCGTTATCGCTTGGCCGATTACCGCCAGCCAGCGCAAGCGTATGAGGAGATCGAGCCTGATCGTTCCCCAAGCCTCTCGGCCTACCATTCCGACCTGCGTGCTCATGCCGCCAATCTAGA
>DATCJI010000259.1:0-4198 GCA_036562835.1 Xanthobacteraceae bacterium
GCAGCCGCGACGGCGGCCGCAGCTGGGAATCCGTTACCGGCGACCTGCCGATCACCAAAGCCATGCTCAGTAATCTGGCGGTCAGTGCGTCCGACCCGCAACGCGTGTGGGTGACCTTCGGCGGATATAATGCGGGTGTCAAAGTATACGAGACCAGAGACGGCGGCGGCACCTGGATCAGCATTTCAGACGGTCTGCCCAATGTTCCCGCAAATACAGTTGTCGCGCAGAATGTGCCTGCGCAAGGCGTGTTTGTCGGCACCGACAACGGCGTGTACTACCGCGACGACAATCTGCGCCGCTGGGTACCATTCAAAGATCACCTGCCGGGGGTGATCATCTCTTCCTTGCAGATCGACAATGCGCGCGGGCGGCTCCTTGCCGGCACTTTCGGGCGCGGCGTCTGGCAATCCGAGATACCGACGTCCACAGCGAAACCGACGCGCACACTGCAGTCGAGGCCGCGCATTGAGGCAGCGCCTCCCATGTCGCCGGAGCCGTCCTACGCGGGTCCGCTCGACGTCTTCGAGTGAGATCAGCATCCACGGCATGGCCGTGCTTGTCACGGCCATCCACGCCTTACTTTCTTTAACCCTCGGCAAGACGTGGATGCGCGGGACAAGCCCGCGCATGACGAGCGCGGCTACTTCAAATCGCCGGGGCTGAGCCAGCTCATGGACTGGACTTGCTTCATAAGTTCGAGGTCAACGTGTGGCTTGATGGTTTTCTCGAAAGCGTAACGAACCTGCTGATACTCGAACGCGCAATTCGTTGCCCGCTCCGGCAGCAGTGGAGCGAAATCCTTGAAGGTTACCGAATCGGCCCCATAGGCAATGCACGCCGTATTCAGCATGCGTTGTGGCGCCACACTGGCGCGGCCAGCGAAATTATAGGGCTCGTTCCGCTGCCGCATGGCCGCGTCATAGTTTGCCCAGATCCAGTAAGTGCCTTTGACAACGCTTTGCGACACGTTCTTGCCGAACTGCAGGCCGACGAAGGCCGCGAGCTGATCGGCGGCGTCGTCCTGAGCGCCAAGCAGGGGCACGTTGTGCATGTCGAAAATTGCGCGCGCGGCTTCATGCAGGACCACCCCGACCACCCCGCCGACAAGGACTTGCTGAAAGCTGCCCAGCTCCGCCGCAGGCTGCGCAAACCGCTCAATGCGCGCGAACCACTGGTAACAGAGCGTGATCGAATACTCGATGCCGCTGTAGAAGACCTGTGGCTCGGGCGTATTCGCGGCGCATTCTTTGGTCAGTAATCTAAGCTTGTGCGGCCAGCGCACCGGCGCGAGAAACTGGCCGAGCTCTTCGAGGATTTGCCGCGCCTGCAGTCGCCTGAACAATTGATCGTAGCCGCGATCTCTCGGCTCGTAATAGTCGAACGCAATATTTGCGCTGCGCAGCGCCGGCGATGCCTGGAACTGGGCCGCCGCAGAGGTGGTCAGCAACGAGGCCGTGGTCAATACGATGATCGAGAGAGCTGCGCGTGCACGCGCAAACGGCGACGCATTCGTCTTGCTTCTGGGTTCCCGCTTGTGCGGGAATGCGCGGAAGAGAGCGCGAACTTTCATATTGTTCATTTCGCAGTGCTGAACTGGATCCAGGATGTATTGCGGACGCGCTCGAGCAGCGCAGCATCCACATGCGGCAGGATGGTGTGATCAAAAGCCTGCCGCACGGTCTCGAATTCCTCAACGCAGCTGAGATAACGGCTGTACGGGAGGTCTCCCGCGTTACCCTGCGCCACGAACCAGACGAATCTTCTGTTGTCGCCCGGGCGAAACCGGAATATCTGCCGCTGCTCCGCTCCGACGGTGATGCACAGCGTCGTATAGTAACGTTGCAATGCACTGCCGCGCACATCGGCGAAGTCCGGAGGCAGGTGAGCGCTTCCTGACAGGAACCACTGGAATCCGACCACCGTATTCCATGCCACGTCCGGACCGAATTGCACCATCGTGAAAGCCGCCACCCGGTCTGCGGCATCCTCCTGCCGCCCCCAGACCGGTATCTGCAGGAGATCGAACACTGCGATCGCCGTTTCGCGGAGCGCCGCCTGCACCACGGGGCCGATCAGCGCGCTTTCCGTCGTAATCGGACCAGGCAGCAGATCGACGGTTGCCTTCGGGGCGAGGCGCTCGACCTCGGCCGCATATTCGTAACATATCGTGACCGGCCCTTGTGATTTGTATCGCCCGCCGCTTGCGCCGCATTCATCAAATTTGATCAGCAGCTTGCGGGGCAGTTTAAGCGGAGCAAGGAACTGTTGCAGGGTTTCGAGCACCTTGCGTTCTCGCAGACGCTCGTACACCGGACGCAATGCCGCATTCGCGGGCTGCACGTAGGAAATATCGATCTGCGGATTGACGAGAGGTGGCGGCGTCTGCGTCTGCGCTGCGCCGGATGCGCCAGCCGCAATGATCAACGTGCACGCGATGGCGCCAGCACGGAAATGCATCAGTGAATGCTCGTGCGGAAAATAAACAAATACCGAGACTGCTGAAGCATGGAATGCTTGTCAACCTGCGCGCAGTTGCGAGACCACCATATGGCCGATCAAGGCTGCAGGGGCACTCAAATCCGGGTGTCCCCCGAGGAATGCGCGAAGTGGGCTTCGTGAACTCAAGTGCCAAAAAGCGGCGGCCGGCCCCGCGGAGGAGGACCGGCCACATGCTATCCGGCTGGACTATTGACGAGGGCGGTTCAGCACACGCGATAGCGATGGCCGTAATAGCCGCGGCGCCAGCACCCGTATCCGTACGGCCTGGAATAGCCGTAGTAGCCGTAATACGCGGGAGCGTAATAGCTGTAATAAACCGGAGCGGGCGCATAATAGGTGCCGTAATACGGATAACCGCCGTAGTAGCCGTATCCGTAGTAAGGCCGTGCGAGCGCGCTGCCGACGATGGCGCCGACGGCCAACCCGCCGAGCGCGGGCCCCCACCATCCCCATCGCGCGTCCGCTGTCCTCGGAGCGGCGAGCGTTGCGGTCGCCAGGGTCGCCGCAGCCGCAAGAGCAGTGACAGTCTTTCTCATGGCATAACCTCGACTTGGAAGGAACTGGGAAGGATAAACATTCGCGTCCGCGCCAATGTTCCCACGGCATTCCTGAACAAAGCCTGAATGGGCTGGCCCGGCGACTTGCTTTTGCGCTGTCCTGCCGGCCACGGCTAGGCTTCCTGCAATGGCTTCCGCCGCACAAGGCGGGCAGCTCAGGGAGGTGATGTGCCATGCACCCGGCATTTGCGGAATGGTTCGGTATTGCCGCTGCGCTCGCGACTTTGTACGCGGCAAACGCGAAGACGATCATTCCCCTGCGTATTGCCGTAATGGTCGCGAATGTGCTGGCGCTGATCTACAGCTTTCTGCACGGCACCTATCCGACATTCGTGCTCAATGCCATTCTGCTGCCGCTCAACGCGATACGACTCCACGAGATGTGGGGGCTTATTCGCCGGATCGATGAGGCGATGAAGGGGGACATGAATGCCGACTGGCTGCTGCCGTATATGCGCGCGGTTCACTTCAAGGCCGGCGAGTTCATGATGCATGAGGGGGAATATGCAACCGCCGCGTTCTATGTAGTGTCGGGCGAGGTGGAGCTCGTGGAAATCGGCAAAGTGTACCCAAAGGGCACTCTCCTCGGAGAGATCGGACTGTTCGCGCCCGACGGCAAGCGCAACATGAGCGTACGCTGCAGGACCGATGTGAACGCGGCAAAGATCGACTACGAGCGCTTCAAGGAGCTGTATTTTCAGAACCCGCAATTCGGGTTCCGTCTACTGCACCTGATCGTCGCGCGTATGCAGAGCAACGTTAAGCTCGGCCAGCCGGCGCTGTCGATGTGATTTCTTGCCCTCGCCGCTAGTTAGCGCGGGAACGCTCTTAAACTCATCCGGCTCTCGCAAAGAGTATTTTCATGAGAACCGAAGCTCTTACCTGGATCGGCATCGCGTTTTGCATTGCTCAGTCCGCCTTCTTCGCCGGTCTTAACCTCGCGATCTTCAGCGTCAGCCGGCTGCGGCTCGAGGTCGAGGCTGCGGGCGGCAATGCCAATGCAGTCAGGCTGCTCGAGCTGCGCAGAGATTCGAATCTCACCTTGGCAGCCATCGTATGGGGGAACGTGGGCACGAATGTGCTTCTCACGCTTCTATCAGGTTCGGTGCTGAGGGGCCTGGCGGCATTTGCCTTCTCCA
>DATCJI010000299.1:0-8903 GCA_036562835.1 Xanthobacteraceae bacterium
GGTCCATCTGCAGGAGAAGCGCAACGGTGACCACCGCGCCGACGGCGCCGCAAACCGTCGCGAGAACGATGTGGTCGAAATTGAATGCATCCGAAATATTGCCGCGCGCCATTACCAGAAGACAGGCGAGCCACGCACCTGCGAACTTTTCGGCAGCAGAGCGGCCAAGGCCGCCGACCCGCAGTTCATCAGACGCGAGTCGGTTCAGGTTCAGCGTCGTCATCCACTCGCCCTCGTTCAACGCAGCTCAATACAGCGATCGCGACCCGTGGAGTTTCGGCGATTGATTCTTAAATGCAAATAATATTCAGGTTGCATTGGATCAATTGTGAGTGACACACGCGGGACTGCGCACCCATTTGATCTTAACTGAAGCAGACCACGCCAGCGCTTCCAACTATTTGTTGACCTCCGCTTCACGCTAAGCCGGCGCCGGCGAGAGGGCTGCCTCGCGCACGGTAAAATGGTCCCCTTCGCGCGCGAGCATGAGAGTGCGGCTATGGAATGCCGCCAGTGTGGAGCGATGGCCGATCGACACGATGGTGGTAGCGGGCAGACGCTGCGCAAGCAGGCGATACAGTGCCGCTTCCGCGGGCTCGTCGAGCGAGGCGGTCGCCTCATCGAGCAGAAGATAATCGGGCGCTTGCAGGATTGCGCGCGCGATGCCGAGACGCTGCTGCTCGCCCAGAGACAGCATGCGATTCCAGTGCGCCTCCTCGTTCAGTCTGGCTGCCAGTGCGGGGAGTCCGACGGCATTGACCACTTCGGCGAGGCGTTCCGGCGCAAAGCTGCCGGGCTCGGCCGGGTAGGCAATCGCTTGTGCAAGCGAGCCGATCGGAAAATACGGCCGTTGCGGCAAGGTCATCACCTTTGCTCCGCGCGGAGTGCTGATGCGCCCGCGTCCAAACGGCCAAATTCCCGCAATCGCGCGGAACAACGTTGATTTTCCGGAGCCCGACGGCCCAGTCACCAGCACGCTCTTGCCGACGGGGAGGAGTATCTCGCGCGCTGCCACGATGGGCCGACCCTCCGGCAAGCGCACCAGCACGTCATCGAGCTCGATGCGCTGCTTTTCCTGCTGCTCCACCTCGATCACCGGCTGGTTCACCGCCGCTACCTGCGCGCCTGCCACTGCCGTGTTGAAGCCGTCGAGGCGCGCAATCACGGCACTCCATTCCGCGAGCTGGCGATAGGCGGTGACGAAGAAAGAGAGCGCGGTCTGCACGCTGGTGAATGCGGTCGCGGTCTGCATCAGCCCGCCGAGTTGAAGCGCGCCGGAGAAATAGGCAGGGCTTGCAACGATGAACGGAAACACCGTCGAAACCTGGTTATAGCTCGCAGTGAGAAATGTCAGCCGCTTCGTGCGAAGCATGATCAAAATCCAGTTGTCGACGATGCGGCTGAAGCGGTCGAGCAGCCGCCCGCTCTCGGCCCGCTCTCCATGCAACAGCGCAATCTGCTCGGAATTCTCGCGCACGCGCACGAGATTGAACCGGAAATCGGCCTCGAATCGCTGCTGGCGAAAGTTGAGCGACACCAGCGGCCAGCCGACCAGATGCGTGAGCGTAGTGCCGAGCACCGCATAGATCAGCGCCGCCAACACCAGATAACCCGGGATGTTGAGGCTCGTGCCGAACACGTGAATGGGCGCGCTCGCGGAGAGCGTCCACAGGATGACGACGAACGAGCACAGGGTCACCACCGCGCTCAACAGTCCGATGCTGATGCTGAGCGTGCGCTCGATGAAAAGATTGATGTCCTCGGAAATGCGCTGGTCCGGATTGTCCGCGGCGTCGCCCAGCAGCTGCATGCGGTAGTGATTGGCACCGAGAAGCCAATGATCCAGATAGTGTGCCGTCATCCAGCGACGCCACCGGATCTGCAGCCATTGGTTCAGATACAGCTGATAAACCGCGAATACGATGTAGAGCGCCGCGAGAACGCAAAACAGCAGCAGCTCGCTGACGAACGCGTCCCAATCGCGTCCCTGCAGGGCGTTATAGAAACGGTTGTACCAGTGATTGAGCAGCACGTTGATGGTGACCAGCGAGAGCTCGATGGCGATGACCGCTGCAAGAAGAAGCCGACCGGCTTTGCGGTCGCTGGAAAAGAAATAGGGATTGGCCAGTTTCCAGATGAGCGCGAGCGAATTCATGAGGCGTGACACAGAGCTCTCCTGTCCGGGGTCGACGGTGCGCAAGCCGCAAACGCGAAAAAGGCGCGCTGCCGCATGGCAGAACAAGCGCGAGGTTTAGGGGGTGCTAGCACAAATGAGGCACCGGAATGAGGCCTTCCGTTGACCGGGCGCGATCACTTCCGCGCAGGAAGCGGTTTCGGAACTGGCGATTTGTGTGCGGCTGGGGACGTTGTCTCGATGCTTGCCAAACTGGGAACTGCGCGGGAAAAGCAGGCGCAAGGAGGGCGTTCGAGCTTGGCCCAGGATCGTCTCCTCGAACTCAGTGCAACGGCGGCCGCTGCGGAGATTGCGCGCGGCGCGCTCTCGGCCGAGCAGTATTGCGGCGCCTGTCTCGATCACATCGAAAGAAGAGACGGCGAGATCAAGGCCTTCGTACATCTCGATCGCGACCACGCACTCTCACAAGCGCGCGCGCTCGATCGGCGGCGCGCCGACGGTCATGCGATCGGTCCGCTGCATGGCATACCGGTCGGCATCAAGGACATCATCGATACGGCGGACTATCCGGCCGAAATGGGTTCGCCGCTCGCTGCCGGCCGGAAGCCTGCTCGAGACGCAACTGTTGTCACAAAACTGCGCGCAGCCGGCGCCGTGATCATCGGCAAGACGGTCACGACGGAATTCGCCTATTACCATCCGGGGCCGACTTGCAATCCGCACGATCTTGCCTGCACTCCCGGCGGCTCGTCCTCCGGCTCGGCAGCAGCGGTTGCAGCTCACATGGTGCCACTGGCGCTCGGGTCGCAGACGAATGGCTCGATCATCCGCCCCGCCTCCTTCTGCGGGGTATTCGCGATCAAGCCGAGCCATGGGCTCGTCTCGCGGGCGGGCGTCCTGATGCTCTCGCGCAAGCTTGATCACGTCGGTGCGTTCGCACGATCGCTTGACGACCTTGCGCTCATACTCGACGTGATGGCCGGTCCGGATCAGGCGGATCCGGACACGCATGAGGTCAAGGTCGTGGAGCGCGGGGCACCACCGCGGCCGCCGCGGTTTGCGTTTGTGCGCACTCCGGTCTGGCAGAAAGCGAACGCAGAAACGCAAGCGGCCTTCGATCGATTGGTCAAAACAATGGGCTCGCGTGTTACGTCCGTCGACCTCTCCGAGAAAATCGCAAAAGCCTGGAACACGCATCGCCTGATCATGGCAACCGACATGGCGCATAATCTTGCGCCATTCCTCACCCGCGGCGAGCCGAGCGATGCTTTGAGCAAGATCATCGCAGAAGGACGCGCCGCAAGAGCTGTCGATTACCTCTCAGCGCTGCGCCAGGCGGATCATTACCGCGATGCAGTGACTGAAATCCTCGAAAGCTATGATGCGATCCTCACCCCCGCCGCGGCCGGGGTCGCGCCCAGAGGACTGCATTCGACGGGCGATCCGGTCTTCTGCAGCCTGTGGACGCTTACGGGTCTGCCGGCGCTGTGCCTGCCACTGCTCACCGGCGGGAACGGGCTGCCCATTGGCGTGCAGCTCGTCGGTCCCGCCGGACAGGACGCGCGCCTGTTGCGTGCGGCCACGGCGCTCATCGATATGCTTGCCGAGATGCAGCCGCGGTCAGAGCGCTTATAGGGCCGGGTTTTAAACGCGCCTCGTCACGACCGAGGGATTGTCCTCGCGCCACCAAAAAAGAAGCGCGGCTCGCGCCGCGCTTTTTGAGAGTTCCGCCCTATTACGCGGGCGCTTCCTCCGGTTTCTTTTAGTAATCCATGCCGCCGCCGGGCATCGGGGGGGTGGAGGCCGGCTTCTTCGGCAGCTCCGCCACCATGGCCTCGGTGGTCACCAAGAGGCCCGCAACCGAGGCGGCATCCTGCAGCGCTGCGCGCACCACCTTGGCCGGATCAACGATGCCTTTGTCGACCAGATCGACAAACTGCTCGGTCTGCGCATCGAAGCCGTAGGTCTCCGACTTGTTCTCGAGCACCTTGCCCACGATCACCGAGCCTTCGAGGCCGGCGTTCTCGGCAATCTGCCGCAGCGGCGCCTCGATCGCCTTGAGCACGATGTTGATCCCGGCCTGCACGTCGTGGTTCTCGTTTTGGATTTTGCCGACTGCCTTCTTGGCCCGCAGCAACGCGACGCCGCCGCCCGCTACGATGCCTTCCTCGACCGCTGCGCGGGTGGCATTGAGCGCGTCCTCGACCCGGTCCTTCTTCTCTTTGACCTCGGTCTCGGTGGCGCCGCCAACGCGGATCACGGCAACACCGCCGGCGAGCTTGGCCAGCCGCTCCTGCAGCTTCTCGCGATCGTAATCGGAGGTCGTCTCCTCGACCTGCTGCTTGATCTGCTGCACCCGCGCCTCGATTTCCTTTTTCTTGCCGGCACCGTCCACGATCGTGGTCTTTTCCTTTTCGATGACCACGCGCTTGGCGCGACCGAGCATCGCGGTGGTGACGTTCTCGAGCTTGATGCCGAGGTCCTCGGAGATCAGCTGGCCTCCGGTGAGAACCGCGATGTCCTCGAGCATAGCCTTGCGACGGTCCCCGAAACCTGGAGCCTTGACGGCCGCGACTTTGAGTCCGCCGCGCAGCTTGTTGACGACCAGCGTGGCGAGCGCCTCGCCTTCGACGTCCTCCGCAACAATGAGAAGCGGTCTGCTCGCCTGCACGATCGATTCGAGCAGCGGCAACATGGATTGCAGCCCGGAGAGCTTCTTCTCATGCAGGAGAACGAAAGCATCCTCGAGCTCGGCCACCATCTTTTCGGTGTTGGTGATGAAATAGGGCGAGATGTAGCCGCGGTCGAACTGCATGCCTTCGACGATCTCGATCTCGGTGTCGAGCGCCTTGGCTTCCTCGACCGTGATGACGCCCTCGTTGCCGACCTTCTGCATGGCGTCGGCAATCATCCGGCCGACACTGGTGTCGCCGTTTGCCGCGAGCGTGCCGACCTGGGCGACTTCCGACGAGGAGCCGACTTTTTTGGCGCGCCGCTCGATATCCTTGACCACCGCAGAAACCGCGATGTTGATGCCGCGCTTGAGGTCCATCGGGTTCATGCCGGCGGCGACCGACTTGGCCCCTTCGCGCACGATCGCCTGGGCCAGCACGGTTGCGGTGGTGGTTCCGTCACCGGCCTGGTCGTTTGTTTTCTGGGCGACCTCGCGCACCATCTGCGCGCCCATGTTCTCGAACTTGTCCTCGAGCTCGATCTCTTTGGCGACCGTGACCCCGTCCTTGGTGATGCGGGGCGCGCCGAAGCTCTTGTCGAGAACAACATTGCGGCCGCGCGGGCCGAGCGTCACCTTCACGGTGTTGGCGAGAATATCGACGCCGCGCAGCATCTTCTCGCGAGCATCGGCGGAAAATTTGACGTCCTTGGCAGCCATTCAATTCACTCCGTTGGTTGTTTGGAACATTCGCCTTGCCGCCCTTCGCGGCAAAGCGGGAATATCGTCGGCTCAGCTGATCTCAGGCCAGCACGCCCATGACGTCGGATTCCTTCATGATGAGGAGTTCCTCGCCATCGAGCTTCACCTCGGTGCCGGACCACTTGCCGAACAGAACGCGGTCACCGGCCCTCAACTCGGGTTTGATCAGATTGCCGCTTTCGTCACGTCCACCCGGGCCTACCGCGACCACTTCGCCCTGCGAGGGCTTCTCCTTCGCCGTATCAGGAATGATGATGCCGCCTTTGGACTTCTCCTCGGCTTCGATGCGCTTGACGACGACACGATCATGCAGGGGACGGAACTTGGTTTTTGCCATGAATTTATTCCTCGCGGTGAAGGCGCTGGTGCAGCCCATTTGGGTGGGAAAGCAAGCCTGTTAGCACTCTCTTATAGGGAGTGCCACGACGGTGAAATAGGCAGCAGGGCGGGGCCTGTCAAGGCGGGCGACAGGTCACAGGCAAGCCTTCACTGAAGCGAATTCGTCAATTGAACCAGTGTGTTCCGACGATACAGGGTTAGGCGTTTGGCAGCATCGGGTGCCTGAACTCCGCTTCCCCGCGATGGCCTCATAGCTGCGCTCGTGGGCATGGTTGCGCGCGCGAATGCATGCCCCGCATCGCCGAGCTTGCGCATGAGATTGGCGACGACATACTGCCCGAATTGAGAGCCCCAGCCGCGCGCGCGGCAAAATGCTTCTGCACGAATTCTGAGACAGGCGAAGCGCCCAGCGCTCGGTGCACATGGGGCGCATTAAGAATGATACGGGCCATGGGCTCCGCACTTGCACTTGCGATCCACGATGACGTCATCGCGTCCGCTGCGGTTCTGCACGCGGCGTCGAGGGTGCCTGGAACCTGCACCGATGCGCCTTGCCTCATATCTGCCTTGCCGGGGAGCTATTTTCGAACGGCAAAGGCCGAGCAGGTCTTAACCGAATGACCGGAGCAAGAGGACTGTCGCCAACGCAGCACCGGTCTGCCAAGGCGGCACGAACAGGTAAGCGTTTATGCGAATTCGAACTCTCCGTTGCGCGGGCTTGGCGGTCGCGGCCGTCTCCCTGGCGGCCTGTACCACGCGCTCTCCGCAAGTGGAGACGACACCGGCCGCTCTCCCCGCCCCCGAGATTCCCGCCAAGGTGCGCCCTTCCGAGATCGTGGGCCGCTGGGGCTACGCCGCCTACCATAAGCCCGAGGACCGCGCGCGTACCGAAGCGAATGCGCGCGGGCAGTGCAAGCAGCCGTTCGTGATCGGGCAGGGACCGACGGGCGGGGTGATGATGTATCTCGCCGACTCCCCGCAACTGCAGGAGCTGCGGCTCAAGGGAAGTCCTGGCGGTCACGACTACATCGGTCCTCCGGGCCAGACGCCGGGTCCGCAAGACCGCGAGATTGTCTCCTTCGATGGTCGGGTCATGCTGCTGAAATATGTCGACCCCGAAGTGGACGGACGATACGGCACCGGCATTTTCGTTCGCTGCGCTCCGCGCGCCTGAGCGCGGTCATCGCGCATGCCGCGCCGGCTGCTCGCCATCCCGCTTGCGCCGTGGGAACGCGAGGGCCTGAAGAGTGCACTCCTCAAAGCAGGTTTGGCGGTTGACGATATCGGCGAACCGGGCGTTCTGTTCTGGCGATTCGAAACATTCGAGGACATCCCGGTAGGGTTCGGCGGCATCGAGGTGCATGGACGCGATGCTCTGTTGCGCTCCCTCGTCGTACTGCCGCCGCTGCGCCAGCTTGGGATGGGGGCCGCCATCGTGGGGCTGCTCGAAATCGAAGCGCGCGCGCTCAAGTGCGAAACGATGTACGTCGTAACCGGGTCGTTGCGCGAGCTCTTTGTCCGGCTCGGCTATGCCGGGTGCGCCGTCGGGAATGTGCCGGAGCAGATACGGGAAAGTCGCGAATTCGTGCGCGGCGGCGCACGCTCGGTCACGATGATGAAGCGCTTCATGTGACTTGCTCGCATGGCCAACTCCAACGGCCAATCGGCTCAACTATTCGGCTCCTTGCGAGCAAGCGCCAACGCTGCCAGTGCGGCGAGGCTCAATCCGCTGGAAACAATGAGTGCGCCCGCGCCCCAGCGGTCTATCAGAAGCTCAAACAGCAATGGTGCGATCGCCTGCGCAACGCGCGCGGGCGCGCCCAAAAGCCCGAGCCGGTAACCGTAATTCTTCGCGCCGAAGATGGCGAGCGGTATGGTTCCGCGTGCGATAGTGAGAATTCCATTTCCGAAACCATGCAGCACGGCAAATAAAAAGGCTGCGAGTCCGCCGCCGCCGAGCACCCCCATGATCGCGGCGCCAATTGGGTGCGTTATCGCGGCCATTCGGCCCGAAACGAGTGGATGTGTGCGCCCGAGCGCGAGCGCTTCCACGAGACGCCCCAGAACCTGCGCGGGCCCAATGAGCGTGCCGGCTGCGATCGCTTCCGAAGTGGTTGCGCCGGCCGCCTCGGCGAGACGAGGAAAATGCGCGGCCATGGCGCCGGTCACCATCCACGCGAGCGCAAATGCGGTCGCCAGGAGCCACATGTTCCGATCCATCGGAATGTGCGGCTTGGGCTCCTGCGCGCTCTTCGGCTCGCGCTTGGTTTTCGGCAGAAAAGACAAATTGAGCGGCAACCCAATGAGCAAATGCGCTGCGGCCCAGGCGAAGCACGTTTCACGCCAGCCGTAGTGGGACAGACACCAGGAGCTCAGCGGCCAGCCTACCGTGCTGGCGAGCCCCGCGATCAGCGTGATCCCGGTAATCGAAGGCCGAGCTGAAACGCCATACATGCGGCCGAGCGCCGCGAAGGCCGCATCATAAAGACCCAGCCCCATTCCGAATCCAAGCAGCAACCACGCAGTGGACAGCATCAGAAAAGAGGATGCGAGGCCGAGGACCGCGAGCCCTGCTGCCAAGACCATATTCGAGGCCGAAAGCACCCACCGTCCGCCGAGCGTATCAATTGTGCGCCCAATGCGAGGACCGAGCACCGCCGCCACGAGCAGGGCCGCAGAGAACGCACCAAAGAACCAGGATGTGGGGATATGCAGATCCCGCGCGATCGGATCGCCCAGAATGGCGGGCACATAGTAGCTTGATGCCCAGGCAAGCGTCTGCGTACAGCCGAGAACGAGTACGACAGGAAGACGCTCTGAAAGTTTCATTCCGTCTGGTGTAGTCCGGAACGAGCGCAGCGAGATCCGGGGACATGCCTGCGGAGTCCCCTGCTTTGCTGCGCTCAGCTCGCTACGGCATCAACATCGGGTTACCCATAAAAGGGCGGGATTTACGACTCGGAAACTATAACGTGATGAAGGACGCGTTTCTTCCGA
>DATCJI010000301.1:0-2506 GCA_036562835.1 Xanthobacteraceae bacterium
TTTCGGTGTTCCGATCTGTGTGTTCCGTGGCGAGCCATTCTGGGGCAATGACCGCGTGCCCATGCTTGGGCGGCGACTGCAAGGCGCCGGCCTCGCGCTGGCTGACGCTCCCCGGACCGCCGCCACCGCAGCCTGATCATACGGTCATGGTCCTGGAAGCTGGGTAACGGAGATTGCGCGGCCTGCGCAGGCTTTACTGCTTTGTCGGGACATGACGGAGTAGAGATACTCTTCGGGGCCGGTGTGGCTTACACCGGGTCTGCTCGAACAAAGCTCCCCGCCGAACAGAAAGCGACACGTCGATGCAATCAGGAATGCTCACCGGCTACCGGGTACTCGATATAACCCAGTTCGTCGCCGGGCCAGTCTGCACCAGGATCCTGGCAGAGCTGGGTGCGGAGGTGATCAAGGTCGAGCTCGCGCCCTACGGCGACCGTACGCGCGGGCAGGGCTTCAGGCCTCGCGCGGCCGAATTCCGCAAGAGCTCGCGCAGCACTTATTACTTTCAGCACAACCACTCGAAGAAAAGCCTCGCGCTCGATTTCAAGCATCCCAAGGGCCGGCAGCTCCTGCGTAGCATGGCGACTGAATGCGACGTGCTGGTCGAGAACTTTGCGCCAGGCGTGATGGCGCGCGCGGGCCTGGATTACGCGCAGCTTTCCGGGCTCAACCCGCGTCTGATCATGTGCTCGATCTCCTTTGCGGGCCAGACAGGTTCGCTGAGCAGCAAGCCCGGCTATGACTATATCGCCCAGGCTTACTCAGGGATTACGAGCCTGATCGGAGAGGCCGACCGCAGGCCCGCGCTGGTCCCGATTGCCATTGGCGACGTGTCGACCGGCGTCTCGGCCGCCATGGCGGTCGGCTTCGCGTTGTTGCATCGCGAGCGAACCGGCCGTGGCCAGCACGTCGAGGCAACGCTGCTCGATACCTATTTCCATATGCATGAGGCGAACGTACCCAAAGTCTCCATCCGCGGGGACACGTTCACACCACACCGCGCCGGCTCCCAACACCCGGATGGCGGGCCCATGGGTATTTTCCGCTGGCGCGGCGACGAGTTCATCTCCATCAACGTTCTCCCGCATCAATGGGCGCAGCTCGCGAAAACGCTCGGCCGTCCTGAGCTCGCCCACGATCCGAAATTCGCCACTGCGCATGCGCGGCGCGACAATAATGCGGAGATCGTGACCATCATCGAGGAATGGCTGCGGCAATTCCCGACGCGGGATGCCGCCATCGCTGCCCTCGAACGCGACCGCATACCCTGTGGCCCCGTACTGACGCTCAATGAGGCGATGCGGCTTCCGCATCTCGCCGAGCGCGGCACTGTGCGGCAGGTGTTGGATTCTCAGATCGGAGCCTTTGCGATTCCCGGAAACCCGGCGCGGTTCTCGGATTGGAAAGCGCCGGCTGATGTGAAAGCGGACATGCTCGGGGAAAGCAACGAGATGGTTCTCAGGCAATTCGGGTTGTCTCCCGCGCAAATCAAGGAGCTCTATGCGGAAAAGGTGCTTGTTCGAGATTCTTTGCTCGACCGGCAGAACGCCGTATCAGAAGAGATGAAGGTATGACTCAAAACAGCGGACCGCTCGCCGGCATCCGCATAATCGAAATGGCAGGGATTGGGCCGGCTCCGCTGTGCTGCTCGCTCCTCTCGGATTTGGGTGCCGATATTGTGCGTATCGACCGTCCGGCGCCGGCTGGACTGGGGTTCGAGTTTGCCGGCGCGAAGGCAGACATTCGCCGCCGTGGCCGCCCTTCCGTTGCGATTGATCTCAAGCATCCGAACGGCGTGGAAGCCGTGCTGGACCTCGTGGAAAAAGCAGACGCTCTGATCGAGCCGCTTCGTCCCGGTGTCATGGAGCGACTGGGCCTTGGTCCTGATAAATGCCTCGCGCGCAACCCGCGCCTCGCCTACGCCCGGATGACCGGGTGGGGCCAAGATGGCCCGCTCGCGCAGGCTGCAGGCCACGATATCAATTACATCTCTCTGTCAGGCGTGCTTCACGCGATCGGCACGCGCGCGCAACCGGTACCTCCGCTTAACGTGGTCGGTGACATGGGGGGAGGGGCCATGTTCCTGGCCGTAGGCGTGCTGTCTGCCATCCTGGAAGCGAGAAGCTCAGGCAAAGGCCAGGTGGTGGACGTGGCCATGACCGAAGGGTCGGCCTATCTGGCGCTCGGCTGCTTCGGCCTGGCATGGGCAGGCCACTGGTCTGAGGAGCGCGAGAGCAACATCATCGATGGGGGGGCGCCATTCTGGCGCTGTTATGAGACGCGCGACGGCAAATTCGTTTCAGTCGGTGCCATCGAGCAGAAGTTTTACAAGGTGCTCGTAGAGAAGCTTGGGCTTAATCCCGCAAGCCTGCCGGATCAACTCGACCGCAAAACCTGGCCGGAAGTGCGCGAACGGTTCGCGGCCGCTTTCAAACAGAAGACGCGCGAGGAATGGTGCAGGATCATGGACGGGAGCGATGCCTGCTTCGCCCCGGTGCTCAGTTTC
>DATCJI010000342.1:0-2444 GCA_036562835.1 Xanthobacteraceae bacterium
GTGATCGAGCAATGGATGAGTCTTGGATTGGCGGCGGTGAGGACATCGGCCGTCAGGCCGAACCTCTGCATGATGCCGGGCCGATAGTTCTCGAGCAGGATGTCGGCGCCCGCGAGCAGCTTCAGCATGACGCCCCGGCCGGCTTCGGTACGCAGGTCGAGCTGGATGCTGCGCTTGCCACGGTTGTAGGCGACGAAGTTCGGGCTGTATTGCCCGCCCCGGAAACTCCGGAAAGGATCACCTTGCGGGGGTTCTACCTTGATCACCTCGGCGCCGAGATCGGCCAGCATCAGGCCCGTGAGTGGCGCCGTAATCACCGTACTGAGCTCGACGACACGCACGCCTTTCAAAACATCCGTCACTGCAAGCAACTCCGCCGCTAGTGTGGCGGTTCAGAAGTCCGCATCATTCTTGCGGCGAGTCCGAAATGCGGACTTCTGAACCAAAGCCACACTAGATCAATAAGTTGCTAGTGTCCTTCGATTCCGAAGTTCGCAAACGAGGGTGCCGCACAATGGTCCGAACTTCGGAATCGGGACACTAGTTGTCGCTATTCCGCCGCCTGTGGCCGCATGCCCGCATATTCCTTGTCGGTGAGCGACTGCAGGGCAGGCAGTACCTCGCTGGCAAACAACCGGATGTTTTTCTCGGTCAGATCGCGCGGCAGGGTGGCGAACTGCAGCAACGCGAGGAAGTTCTGAAAGCCGAGCAGCCGGTGACTGTCCATCAGCCGTTTGCGCACGGTGTCGGGGCTGCCGCACAGGATGATGCCCTGCTCGATCAGGGTATCCACGGTGTGCTCCTGGCCTGCAACGGATCGCTTATGCGTCAGCATGTTCTTCAACGACTTGGCGCTGAGATACCCGGGAGGAAACAGCATCTGGAACGGCAGCCGCAAGAACTTGTTGAACAGCGCCTCGACGTGGCGACCCGCTTCCTCGCGCGCCTTGGCGTCGGTGTCGGAAATGTAGACCGGCGCAGCCCAGCCGATCCGATCCGAGCTTGCGGTGTAGCCGTGCACGCGCTGCGCGGCCTCCCGGTAATAGTTGAGAAAGCGCGCAACTGATTCGACCGGGCTGTAGGTCTGCAAGTAGACGTATTTGCGCGAGGGATGCGCGGCCCATTCGATAGTTTCGGTGGAGCCGGTTGAGGGCGCCCAGATCGGCGGATGCGGCTGCTGATAAGGCCGCGGCCAAACGTTCACGTACTCGAAGTGATAGAACTTGCCCTCGAAGGCGAACGGACCGGGGCGGGTCCAGCTTTGCACGACCAGATCATGCGCCTCCTGGAATCGCGCATGAGAGAAGGCCGGATTGACGCCCAGCGAGTAGTATTCGGCGCCGATCCCACGCACCATGCCGCTGATCAACCGCCCGCCGGTGATGCAGTCGAGCATGGCGTGCTCTTCCGCCAGCGTGAGCGGATGCTCTCGCAGGCAGAAGGCGTTGCCGAGGATGGCGATCTTGGCGTGCTTGGTCCGGCGCGCGAGCGCGGAGGCCATGACGACCGGGGACGGCATCAGCCCATAGGCGTTCTGATGGTGTTCGTTGACCGAGATGCCGTCGAAGCCGAGCTCGGCCGCGAGCTCGAGCTCGTCGAGATAGCGGTTGTAGAGCTCGTGTCCCTTTTTCGGATCGAAGTAGGTGTTCGGCAGCACCACCCAGGCAGCGCGATATTTATCGGCATAGCCCATGTCCAGATGGGCGTAGGGCATGAGGTGAAACATGAAGACTTTCATCGCGTCGCCTCGCCGATTGTTTTCTTGCTTGTCGGCGATTGTACGTCGCCTGCCGCCTTTTACCAGTCACGCGGGCGCGCGGGCGTAAGAATGGCAGAGCAGAGACTCGCAGTTGCGGGGACGTCACAATCCCAGGTAGGAGCGCGCCACCGCGCTATCGCGCGCCAGCATCTGCGCTTCGCCTTCGCCGACGACGCGACCGAGCGCGAGCAGATAGGCGCGGTTCGCCGTCGCCAGCGCGCGCCGCGCATTCTGCTCGACCATCAGCACGCTCACGTCGCGGCTGATGCGGGTGAGCACGGCAAACAGTTCCCCCGAAAGGCGCGGCGACAGCCCGAGCGACGGCTCATCGAGCAGAAGCAGCTTGGGCTGGGTCATCAGCGCCCGGCCGATTGCCACCATCTGGCGCTCGCCGCCGCTCATGGTACGCACGGCCTGGCGGCGCCGTTCAGCGAGGCGCGGAAAAAGCTCGAATATGCGTTCCAGCGTCGCGGCGGCGCCTCCACGCGCGCGGTCGACATACGCGCCCAAGTTGAGATTCTCCATCACCGACATCGGCTCGAACAACCGCCGGTTCTCAGGCACCGTGGCAATTCCCATCTCTACAATACGATGAGGCGAGAGGCCCACCAGTTCATGGCCTTCGAAGCGGATCGAGCCGCTCGCGGGACGCAGGAGGCCGGCGATCGCATTGATTAGCGTCGTC
>DATCJI010000366.1:0-4438 GCA_036562835.1 Xanthobacteraceae bacterium
ACCACCAGTAAACGACCAGCACCGTTATCGCTTGGCCGATTACCGCCAGCCAGCGCAAGCGTATGAGGAGATCGAGCCTGATCGTTCCCCAAGCCTCTCGGCCTACCATTCCGACCTGCGTGCTCATGCCGCCAATCTAGAATGTCCGTCCGACATGCTCAAAGCAGCGTGTCGGAACGACCTGCAGGCCACGTCCGTGCTGCTCTTGTCTCTCAGTTTGAGGGTTGCCACATGTCCCGCTTTGACCGGAATCCAGAGCCATGCCTCCGGCCGTCGCCGTCGATCAACTAGTCAAAATCTACAAGACGACGCGTGCTGTAGATGGCATCTCGTTCGCGCTCGAGCGAGGCTCGATCACCGGCCTGCTGGGGGGGAATGGAGCGGGCAAGACCACCACCATAGCGATGATTCTGGGGCTGGTGCTGCCAACTTCAGGCAACATCGAAGTGCTTGGCGCACAAATGCCGCGCCAGCGCTACCGCGTGCTGCACAGGATGAACTTTGAAAGTCCGTACATGGACCTGCCGCACCGGCTGACCGTGCGGCAGAACCTCAACGTGTTCGGCCGGCTCTATGCGGTGAAGGATCTGCCGGATCGCATCGCTTCGCTTGCGGGTCAATTGGAGCTGACGGAGCTACTTGATCGACCGGTCGGAAAGCTCTCGGCTGGACAAAAAACGCGGGTGGCGCTCGCAAAAGCTCTCATCAACGCGCCGGAACTGCTTCTTCTGGACGAGCCCACCGCCTCGCTTGATCCCGATACGGCCGATTGGGTGCGCACGCGCCTCGAAGATTTCCGCAAACAGTACGGGGCGACGCTGCTGCTCGCGTCCCACAACATGGTCGAGGTGGAGCGGCTATGCGAGCGCGTCATTATGATGAAAGCGGGACGCATCGAGGACGACGATACGCCTGCGCGGCTATTGGTTCGCTACGGCCGGGACACGCTCGAGCAGGTTTTTCTCGATGTTGCGCGCGGACGCGGGCATGTGCGTGAGGCGGCGCAGTAATGCTGTCCCGCCGCGCCATCTCCGCTTTGCCCGAGACTGCCGCGATAGCGCTTGCGCCGCATCGCATCAACGCCATGGTGCTCCGCTATCTCTATCTGCTGCGTTCCTCATGGTCGCGGCTGCTCGAGCTGATCTACTGGCCGGCGATGCAGCTTTTCGTCTGGGGATTTCTGCAGTTTTACGTGGCGCAGAATTCCGGATTTTTTGCGCGCGCGAGCGGCGTATTCATTGGCGCCGTGCTGATGTGGGATATTCTTTTTCGCGGCCAGCTCGGTTTTTCGGTGTCGTTCCTCGAGGAAATGTGGTCGCGCAATCTGAGCAACATTCTGATCAGCCCGCTGCGGCCGATCGAGTTTGTCTGTGCGCTCATGATCATGAGCTTGATCCGGCTGGCGATTGGCATGGTCCCGGTCACGCTGCTGGCGATGGCGTTTTTCGGCTTCAATCTGTACGGGCTCGGGCTCGCGCTGGCCGCTTTCTTTGCGAACCTGATCCTGACCAGCTGGGCGGTCGGAATTGTCGTGGCTGGCGTGCTTCTGCGTAACGGGATGGGAGCAGAAAGTCTGGCCTGGACCCTGATGTTCGTGATCATGCCGCTCGCCTGCGTTTATTACCCGGTGAACGTTTTGCCCGACTGGCTTCAGCTTGTGGCCTGGGCGTTGCCGCCGACCTACGTATTCGAGGGCATGCGGGCGCTGATTATGCAACAGGTCTTTCGCGCCGACCTGATGGTGCAAGCGCTGGCGCTGAACGCGATATATTTTGTCGCGGCGGTTCTCGCCTTCTTCCAGCTCCTCAAGTGCGCCCGGCGCGCCGGCTCGCTGTTGCAGACCGGCGAATAGGAACTAAGCGGGCTTGCGCGCGCTTAATCCCAAGGAATTTTTTGCACTGCGACAGCCCGCAAGAACGACGGCTTGTGGACTCATTTATATTAGGGATTGAGGAAGTTTATGCATCGTAGGTTGACTGTGCGTCCGAAACGCGACACTGTGCTGCATTGCAGCAAAGCTGTGGGGGGGCCGCTTCATGGCCATTGGTGAGTTCGGCGGCGCGCCCGCGGCAGCAGGCGTCGGCACCATGTACGCCGCACCCGCCTATTGGCTCTACGAAATGAGCCAGGCGGCCCTTAACCCTTCACGTGCCTGGGCGGATGCCGCAAAACTGTTCTTCAGAAATCCTGCCAACCCTTTGTCGTACACAACGATGGGCAAGAGCATTGCCGCGGGCATGGAGCTGTTTGAGAGGTCGACACGCCGATACGGCAGACCGGAGTGGAAGATCAGCTCGACGTTCGTGGGAGGCGAGCGCGTGCCCGTGCGCGTCTCCACTCTGTGGAGCCGCCCGTTTTGCCGCCTCCTCCACTTCGAGCGTGTCTTTGCCCACCCGCCGCGGCGCCCACAGCCGCGGCTGCTCATCGTTGCGCCGATGTCCGGACATTACCCGACGCTTCTGCGCGGAACGGTTGAAGGCTTTCTGCCGCAGCACGACGTCTATCTCACGGAATGGATGGACGCCCGCATGGTCCCCGTCGCGCAAGGGCCCTTCGATCTCGACGATTACATCGATTATCTGATCTCCATCCTGCACCTTCTTGGTGGTGACCTGCACGTCGTTGCGGTGTGCCAGCCTTCTGTACCGGTGCTTGCCGCCCTCTCTGTCATGGAAGCTGCGGACGATCCGTGCGTCCCGAACTCGATGGTGCTCATGGGGGGCCCGATCGATACGCGCGTGAACCCGACGGCAGTCAACAAGCTTGCCGAGAGACGCGGCACTGACTGGTTTCGCCGGCATGTCATCACCAAGGTGCCATTTCCGAATCCGGGTTTCATGCGCGATGTCTATCCCGGTTTTCTGCAGCTGCACGGGTTCATGACCATGAACCTGGACCGGCACATCGAGGCGCATCGCAATCTTTTTCTGCATCTGGTGCGCGGCGACGGGGATTCGGCGCAGAAGCACCGAGAATTCTATGACGAGTATCTGGCGGTCATGGATCTCGCCGCCGAATTTTATCTGCAGACGGTCGATACGGTATTCGTGCGCCATGCGTTGCCCAAAGGGCAGATGACGCATCGCGGCGCGCCCGTCGATCCGGCGCAGATTCACCGCGTCGCATTGCTCACCGTGGAGGGGGAGAACGACGATATTTCCGGGGTCGGGCAGACCGAGGCCGCGCATCACCTGTGCGTAAACATTCCCTCGGCAAGGAAGGCGCACTGGCTGCAACCCTCCGTGGGTCACTATGGAGTGTTCAACGGCTCCCGATTCCGCGCCGAGATCGTGCCGCGCATCGCCGATTTCGTCCTTTCAAACAATTTGAGTCGTACGCCTGTTTTGCGATCTGCCTTGAGGAGTGCTGTGTCCGCGATTGCGGCGCGTAAATCTAATGGCTCGCGCGCGGCGTCGGCCCAAAATGCCTCGCTCGCTCCATGCGAATGAGATGGCAAGCCCCTTTTAAGCCCGCCCGACGGGCATTTCTGGCTGCTTTGCACCAGGTTCGTGCTCGCCATATCGCATAAGTAGCTGGTAATCCTAGCAGATTTTCTGCGGTCCGAATCACGGTTGCGGGAGGGATGCGAAAGAGCATCTTCACCGGTTCGCCCCAATAAATGAATTTAGATTCATAAGCACGAGGGGTGCCACATCTATGGCAGCATTAAGCCAATTGGCACCCTATCTTGGTGAAGACCTATATTTCGCTGCACCGATACTCTGCACTCTTTCGTTTGTGGCACTATTTCGGTGAGGCCTTTCATACTGGACTGCATTCATGTCGTTGCGCGCTTTGCTTTACCGGCGTCCCAGCGAGCCGTCG
The DNA here is from genome assembly GCA_036562835.1 of Xanthobacteraceae bacterium. Lineage (GTDB taxonomy): Bacteria > Pseudomonadota > Alphaproteobacteria > Rhizobiales > Xanthobacteraceae > VAZQ01. Next base: position 3,826 of record DATCJI010000366.1, read on the forward strand.
GTCATTCAGGTGCTATTTGAGCGCTCGATTTATCTTGTGCGCGTGCGGCGCCACCGGCAGGCTCGACGCTACACGCTGCGCATCGATGCGCCGTCGCGCGAGGTGGTGCTCACGATGCCGCCCCGCGGCAGTATCAAGGAAGCAAAGGAGTTTGCGCAGAAGCACGGCGGCTGGATTGCAGCGCGGTTGAAACGACTGCCCCGCGCTGCGCCTTTCGCCGACGGTGCGGAAGTGCCCCTGCGCGGCGTGGCCCACCGCATCGTTCATCGTCGCGGCGCGCGCGGCACCGTGTGGACCGAGCGCGCCTCGTGCGGCGCTCCGCTTCTGTGTGTGGCCGGGGAGGGTCCGCACCTCGATCGCAGGGTCTCGGATTTCCTGAAGCGGGAGGCAACGCGCGATCTCGAGACGGCAAGCCGCCGCTACGCGCAAATGCTCGGCCTGTCGCTCAGGCGCGTTAGTGTGCGTGACCAGTCAAGCCGCTGGGGCTCATGCTCCAGCACCGGCGTGTTGTCGTTCTCGTGGCGGCTGATCCTCGCGCCGCCTTTTGTCCTCGACTATCTTGCAGCACACGAGGTCTGTCACTTGGTGGAACTCAATCACTCTTCCCGCTTCT
>DATCJI010000386.1:0-4735 GCA_036562835.1 Xanthobacteraceae bacterium
TGCTCCGCCCGCAATCCGGTTTCCAGCGCAAGAGGATGATGGACGAGGGCTATGAGGCAGTGACTGTGCCGCAGCCGTTGCGCAATGTCAGGGAGCACGCCGTACGCTAAGCCGTCGATAACCAATGGCACATGGGCTGGCACACCGCGCAGCATCGCCTCTGCGCGCGCAAGCGCATGCGGACCTGGGCACGGAAACTCGCTGGCGAGGTCGAGGACCTGCGTTTTCCAGCCGAGCTCCTTGAGCTCGGCAATCATGCGTCGCGCATACGCATAGCCGCCGGTCGGGGTTGCAAGCTCTCCGGGCACGGCAAAGGCCAGCGCCTTCACCACAGGGGCGCCTCATAGGAGGCGCGGGCCAAGGGCGACTCCGCGATCGTCACCCGCAGAGCGTGCAGATCATGCCCATTCCGGCCGAGCTTTCCTTCGCGTGCGACTCCGGCCATGCCGTCGAAGACGTATTTGGCCAATACTTCGGTCGTGGTGTTCATGCCTTTGAACTGCGGCAGCTCGTCGAGGTTGCGGTAATTCAGCGGGCGAAGCACATCTCGCAAGACCGTATGCGCCGCCGCGATATCGATCACGATACCGAATTGGTCGAGCTTCTCGGCAAAAAACGCGACCCGCACCACAAATGTCGCCCCATGCACTTTCTGAGCGGGGCCAAACACCTCGCCGCGAAACGAGTGTGCGACCATGATCTGTTCGGTCACTTCCACGGCGTACAGAGCGGACCCTTTCCTCACAAAGCACGGCCGGCTGGATATCGGATCAGCGGACACACCGAATCAAGCTCGCCAGCAAAAATCTTGCTCATTGCGGCCGGCAGCTCATTGAAGCAAATGGGCGACGCAATGAGCGCATCGAGAACAGGATCGCGGAGCAAGGCGAGCGCGGCCGCGAGCCGCCGAGCGGGTGACCAGCGTGGGCGGTGCGATGGAGCGACCTTGCCAACCTGGCTCGACAGAACCCGCAGGCGGCGGCTGTGAAAAGCCTCGCCGAGCGGGACAGCGATTTCGCCGGAGCCGTACCAGCTCAATTCGACGATCGAAGTCTCGTCGCCTGCAATGCGGAGCGCAGCGGCGAGACCAGCCGCGGTGCCGCTGGTGTGGAAGACGATGTCGCAATCGGCAAGGTCGTCGGGGCTCGATGCAAACCGCACACCAATGCGGCGCGCAAGCTCGCCGCGTGAGGGCACGACATCGACAACTGTGACCTGGGCACCAGGAATGCGTGCACACAGATAAGCGCACAGCATGCCCAGGAGCCCTCCACCCACTACGGCAATGCGGTCGCAGGCACAAGGCATGCCGTCCCAGTATGCGTTAACCGCCGTCTCCATGTTTGCAGCAAGCACGGCGCGCGCCGGAGGGATGCCATCGGGGACCGGCAGCACCGCCTCGACCGGAATGTTGAAAAAGTCCTGGTGTGGATAAAGGGCGAACACCGTGCGCCCGCATAGTTCGGCGGCCCCCGCCTCGACCCTGCCGACCGTGGCATAGCCATATTTTAAGGGAAACGGGAATGCGCCGGACATGTGCGGAGCGCGCATGCGCCGATGCTCGCTTGCCGGCACTTGCCCCGCATGCACGAGGCGCTCGGTGCCGCGGCTGATCGCGCCGAAAAGCGCAGCAACCTGCACCTCTCCAGCGTTCGGAGGCTGTAGCAGCTCTTCTCGCAATTCGCTCCGGCCAGGGCCGACATACCATAGCGCCTTGGCCCGTTTCGCCTTGGCCCGTTTTGGCTCGCGTGTTGCCTGCAAAGGAGATTCCCGCCAATCAGAGGGCCTGAGCATACAATCCGGAATCGTCCCGCCGAAAGCTCACTAGTGTCCCGATTCCGAAGTTCGCAAGCACTCGCCGCACCTCTGATGCGAACTTCGGAATCGAAGGACACTAGCAACTTTTTGATTCTAGTGCGGTTTTGAATTCGAAGTTCCTAATCGAGCTTGCATCTAGAATGATAGGAACTTCGAATTCACCGCACTAGCGTCGTCAAATTGCCGAAACCGCCTGCCACATGACACTCGTGTTACAACGGTCCATTTCCCATAACCGCGTGATTGCCCATGCGCCGGTGTTTCACCGGCGCCTCGTCTTCTTTCTATGCGTTGTCGGGACCATGGTGGGGCTGCTTTGGCTCGCGGTCCTCACCCTCTCGCCGGGAGGGATCGGATACCTGGACATCATCTTGATTGCGCTCTTCGCGATCACGCTGCCCTGGTACGTTATTGGATTTTGGAACGCGGTCATCGGCTTCGGCATCATGCGGCTCGGTCCGGATCCAGTGGACTTCGTGCTGCCGGCAGCACGGTTGACCGAAAACGACCCCATCACCGCCTCGACCGCTATCCTTCTATGTATCCGCAACGAGCTTCCTGATCGGGCAGCGCTTCACATCGAGACAATGATCGCGGGGCTTGCGGCATCCGGGACGGGGCACCGCTTTCATATTTACGTGCTCAGCGATTCCGACGCGCCCGACATTGCCGCAGCGGAGGAGAAACTGTTCGGCCATCTAAAGGAAGCCTGGCGCGGCCGCGTAATCCTCACCTACCGACGCCGGCGCCACAACGTCGGATACAAAGCCGGCAACATTCGCGATTTCTGCAACCGATGGGGCATGCTGCACGATTTTGCCCTCGTTCTCGACGCGGACAGCGCGATGTCGGTCGAGCTCGTGCTGCGGCTCGTGCGCATCATGCAAAGCGCTCCGCAAATCGGTATCCTGCAGACGCTCGTCATCGGCATGCCATCGGCAAGTGCCTTCGGCCGCGTGTTTCAATTCGGCATGCGGCTTGCGATGCGTTCCTACACGATCGGAAGCACGTGGTGGCAAGGGGACTGCGGTCCGTACTGGGGACATAATGCGATCCTGCGCATCGCGCCGTTCATGGCATGCTGTCAACTTCCCGTGCTGGAGAGCGGAGCCCTGGTGAAAGGCCACGTGCTCAGCCATGACCAGATCGAGGCCGTGCTGATGCGAAAAGCCGGATACGAGGTCCGTATCCTGCCGGAGGAAGGCTCGAGCTTTGAGCAAAATCCCCCGACACTTCTCGAATTCGTGCGCCGCGATCTGCGCTGGTGCCAGGGGAACATGCAGTATTGGCATTTCCTCGCCGCACCCGGCCTCGCCGCCATTTCGCGGTATCAGCTGGGTCTTGCGCTGCTCATGTTCATCAGCTCCCCGGCATGGATCGCGCTGTTGCTGGTCGGCACAGGAGCAGCTGCACTGTCAGAGCATACATTCGTGCGCCCGGATCTCGGGCTGATCCTTGTGGGCATCGTGCTCGCGTTCTGGTTTGCGCCGAATATTGCCACCATGGCCGACGTGCTTAGCCGGCAGTCCTTGCGGCGCGGCTTTGGGGGCGCGAAAAGGTTTATCGCGGGCTTTCTCACCAACTGTGCTTTCGCCCTGCTGCTTGCACCCATCATGTGGGCAAGTCACACGCTGTTCTTTGTCCGGCTGCTGCTCGGTCGCACCATCGAATGGAAAGCACAGACACGGCAAGATCACCACGTGCCCTGGCGAACAGCTTTGCGAATGTTCTGGCCGCACACGTTGATCGGCGCTGTTCCCTTGGCGATCCTCGCGGCAACAGCACCTGCCGGCATTCCCGTGGCGATGCTCCTGGCGGCAGGGCCTCTGCTTTCGATCCCGCTTGCAGTTGCTACCAGCTCTCCCTGGATGGGGCGCGCGATGGTCGCTGCGGGGCTTTACCGGGTGCCGGAGGAGCGCAACCCTCCTGGCGAGCTCATTCCGCTCAGGCTCCGCGCGATCGAGCTATCGCGGCGCATCGGCTAGGGCCATGCTGGAGCATTGGACTAGGTTGCAAGGCATCGCGCGCTCGCTGCGCATGTATTATGCCAATCCCGAGCGCCGCACCCTGATGGACCGGCTCAACGCGCGCTTTGTCCGCCCAGGCGACCTCGTTTTCGATGTGGGAGCGCACGTAGGCGACCGCATCGCATCCTTTCGACGCCTGGGCGCGCGCGTTATCGCGGTCGAGCCGCAACCCGCGCTGGCAACAACGCTGAAGCTTCTTTACGGTCGGGACACCGGCGTCACGATCGAGCGGCTCGCAATCGGCAAGCGACCTGGCCAACTCGAGCTGCTGCTCAACCTCAAGAACCCCACGATCTCCACTACGTCGCACGCGTTCGTCGCCGCAAGCGCGGGCGCTCCAGGCTGGGAAGGACAAGAATGGACCAGGAGCGTTGATGTCGAGGCGATCACCCTCGACGCACTGATCGGCCGCCACGGGATGCCGGCTTTCATCAAACTTGACGTTGAAGGCTCGGAAGCCGATGCGCTTTTCGGTCTTTCGAGACCCGCGCGCGCGCTCTCCTTCGAGTTTACCACCATACAGCCCGATATCGCGTCTGCCTGCATTCGGCGTTGCGCTGGCCTGGGCTACGGGTGCTTCAACGCCGCATTGGGAGAGCGGCATGTGCTCGTGCACCCGCAATGGCTGAGCGCCGAAGAGATCAGCAACTGGACCGCAACGCTACCGCTCAGCGCCAATTCAGGAGATATTTACGCAGTGCTCGAGCATGATCCCGACAAAGCTATGCGGGGTGGGAACCCGGTTTTCGGAAAAGATCATGGTCCACCAAATAAGTAGAGCGGGAGCGATTCGAAGAAAAGCTGTCCCGCTTTAGCCGACGTGATCCGTAGCCCGCATGAGCGAGCCGATATGCGGGAGACCTCCCCGGACACCGCTGACGGTCATCCGC
>DATCJI010000389.1:0-3215 GCA_036562835.1 Xanthobacteraceae bacterium
AGCCACGCAGCGGCATCCGAGGGCTCATATTCGACCGCCCGGTCAGAGGCGTCCGTCATGTGGCGCCGTTAGTTAGAAGTAAAGCGACACGGCTTGAATTCGTAATCAGAAGGTTTGTTCCTTGCAGGGGAACTTGCCGTGTCACACGCGGTTGATGCACGGGCGCGGTACGGACCGTGCGCATGACCCAGATTTTTTCCAGCAGCGCCGATACCTGGTTGCGCCTCTTCATCGTCGGAGGCGTTGCGCTTACCTCGGCCGCACTCGTCGGCGTGATCGGCTATGCGCGTTCGGATTACTACACAGGCGCGCGTCTGCATCCGGCGCCGCAGCCCGTTCCCTTCAGCCACCGTCATCACGTGAGCGGCCTGGGTCTCGATTGTCGGTATTGCCACACAGGCGTGGCGAGCAGCCCGCGCGCGGGCCTGCCTCCGACCCACACGTGCATGACATGTCATTCGCAAATCTGGACCGGCGCACCCATGCTCGCCCCCGTGCGTCAGAGTCTGGCGACCGACACTTCTTTGACGTGGCACCGCGTCGCGCGTCTGCCGGAATACGTCTACTTCCGGCACGACATCCACATCGCCAAGGGGGTCGGCTGCGTGACCTGCCACGGCCGCATCGATCGGATGGCGCTCACCTTCCAGGCCAAACCGCTGACGATGCAGTTCTGTCTCGATTGTCATCGCGATCCGGCGCCGCACCTGCGCCCGCACGACCGCATCACCGATATGGATTGGCAGCCCGCCGATGCACGTGCGGCCGGCGAGCAGCTCGTTCGACAAAACGGCATCCGGCTCGGCGAAATAACTTATTGCTACGTGTGCCACCGATGAGCGTCACCGGTGCTGAGAACAAGCTCTGGTCGAGCCTGGGAGAGTTGCTCGATCCTGCGTCGCAGCCATGGATCGAAGCGGAGTTTTCGAGTCCCGCATCTTTGCGCAACGAGCCCGGACGGCGCGAATTCATGCGGCTGATGGGCGCCTCGCTCATGCTGAGCGGGCTCGCCGGTTGCGGAGAGGGTCCTGCCGATCTCGCGTTGCCTTACGTAAATCAGCCCGAGCAGGAAGTGATCGGGATGCCGCGGTTTTATGCGAGCGCCGTCACCTTCGAGGGATTTGCACAGCCGGTTTTTGCCAGGACCAATTCCGGACGGCCTACCAAGCTCGACGGCAATCCCGATCACCCCGCAACGGAAGGCAACAGCGACGCCTTCATGCAGGCGGCGGTGCTGCAGCTCTACGATCCAGATCGCTCGAAAGCTCCCGTGCACAATGGCGTGACGTCAACGTGGGCCGGTTTCGGGCGCGAGCTCGTGACGCTGCATCAGCAGTGGACCAGCGCGCAGGGTGAAGGCTTGCGCATCCTGACCGGCGACAGCACGTCGTCGACCGTCATTCGTCTCATTCGATCGCTGCTGACGAGCCTGCCCAAGGCACAAGTGCATGTGTTTGAGCCGGTCGGCAGAGCTTTGGGCCGAGAGGCCATGCAGGCCGCTTTCGGTCGCGATGTTCTTGCGCATTACGCGCTGGAAAAATGCGAGCTGATCGTAAGCCTTGATGACGACCTGCTCGGTCCAGGACCGCATCAGGTGGTGCATGCGCGCGGCTTTGCGCAAAAACGCGGTGAAGCAGCACCGGGCCAGGGCCGGTCGCGTTTGCTGGTCGCCGAATCGGTCCCAAGCCTCACCGGCGCAGTGGCGGACACGCGCCTGCCAGTCGACGCATCGCGCATGCCATCGATCGCCGCGGCCATTGCGGCGCAGATGGGCGCCACAGGCGCGCAGCCGCCGGGTCTATCGGCAGCCGAATCGAAATGGGTCGACGATCTTGTGCGCGAGCTCAAGGCGCATGCAGGCCGGTCGCTGCTGACCTGTAGCGTGCATCTGCCGGTCGGCGTGCAGGCGCTCGCGCCATGGATCAACCAGCAGCTCGGAAACGTCGGACAGACGGTGAGCTACGCGGAGCCGTTCGGGTTGTCGTCCGAGAATTTCGGCACGCTCGCCGATCTCGCGCGCGATATGGCAGGCGGCAAGGTCAATACGATTGTCATTCTCGATTCCAATCCGGTCTATGCGGCGCCCGCTTCTCTGCGGTTTGCGGATCTGATCGAGGCCGTTCCCACCCGTATTCATGCCGGGCTTTATCAGGACGAGACCGCGCTGCGCTGTCAGTGGCACCTGCCGCTGACCCATGCACTCGAAAGCTGGGACGATGCGCGTGCGGTGGATGGCACGGCGACAATCATCCAGCCGCTCATCCGGCCGCTCTACAGCGCGCGCACGCTCCCGCAAATCATGGCCATGCTCGCGGGGACTATCGATCCGGCCGCGGAGGCGCTCGTGCGCGCCACATGGACAGACACATTCGGCGATCAGTTTGACGCTGGCTGGAAAAAATCTCTGCATGACGGGTTTGTTGCCAACTCGGCGAGCGCCCCGCTCAATCTCAGCGCGGCCGCGCCCGACCTCTCGCAGTTACAAAATGCCGAGAGCGATGCGGTCGATATCGTGTTTCGGCCTGATCCGTGCGTGTGGGACGGGCGCTTTGGCAGCGTTGCCTGGTTGCAGGAGCTGCCGAAGCCGCTGACGAAAATCACCTGGGACTGCCCCGTCGCCGTAAGCCCGCGTTTGGCGGATGCTCTCAAGCTTGCCAACGGCGATCTGGTGGAAGTCTCTGTTGATGGCCGCAGCCTTGTCGGGCCGGCCTGGATCATGCCCGGGCAGGCGCCCAGGACAGTAGCCCTGTTCCTCGGCTACGGCCGCACGACAGGCGAGATCGCGAGCAATCTCGGTTACTCGGCCTACGCGATTCGGCAACATGACAATCCCTGGCTTGCGGCAGGACAGATTCGCCGCGCAGGCGGCAAGCGGGAATTTGCCACCACGCAGCGTCATCACCGTCTCGAGGGCTTTGATTTCGTCAAGGAGGTGAGCGCCGACCACCCGAAGCTGCCGCCGCCCGGTCCGGAGCACAGTCTGTACCCGGAATGGGCAAGCGCGGATTACGCGTGGGGCATGGTGATCGATCTCGATCGCTGCATCGGCTGCAATGCCTGCGTCGCCGCCTGCTATGCGGAAAACAATGTCCCGGTGGTCGGCCGCGAGGAGTGCGCCCGGGGGCGCGAGATGGCCTGGCTGCGCATCGAGAACTATGGGGAGCTGCAGCCGATGGCGGAGTCAATTCCTCCCGCAGCGGCTCTCCCCCCTTCTG
>DATCJI010000405.1:0-2758 GCA_036562835.1 Xanthobacteraceae bacterium
GGCCACGATCGTCAGAAGGCGCGCCGCATCGGCCGCGAATGTCCGACGGGCGATGGTCTCGACCGCGCTCGCCAATAGCCGATCGGGATCGCTGGTCGCGACTCCGATACGCTTTGTGCCCACGTCGACGCCAATGAGCGCCCCGCGCGCGGGCAGGTGGAATGGAAGTTCTGAAACCGCGAGGATCATGCTTTTCGTTAACCATACCGCTTGGACTCATATTAATCCTGGCGCGGCACCTTGCGCTGCCATGTTTCGCAGCAAGATGGCTCCGACCAGAGCACGCGAGGAGGAGGTCCAGGCCGCTTGGCTTCTGTTCAAGGTGAACTGGGCCATGCTGACCATCATTGCGGCGGCGTTCGCGCCGGCATTGGCGTTGCAGGCTTTTCGGTCAACCCCGGCGATCTTCTGTTCTCGTTGGGATTCGTCGCTGTTTATGCTGCCTTCGCGCACGCGAATGCGCGCTCGCCGGTCAGGCGCGATCCACAGGTGATGTTCGTCCTTGGTGCGACCGCGCAAATCGTGCTCATCACCGTCATCATGGCACCGCTCACTTACGTGACTGCCGCACTCAATCTGCCGCTGCAGGACGCAAACCTCTATGCGCTCGACCGCATGCTCGGGCTCGACTGGGGCAACTATGTGCTGTTTGTAGACGCGCACCCTGCACTCTCGGGCGCGCTCAGCTATGCGTACACGATGATCCCGTGGCCGATCTTTGCCATTCCGGTGCTGCTTGCAGCCATTCACCACTACCGCCGGCTCGAGGAATTCACGCTCGCTTTCGGCCTCGCTCTTGTCGTCACCACGGTTATCTCTGCACTGGTGCCCGCGATTGGCACGTGCCAGCAGATCGGGGTCGATCCCGCCGCCTCAAGCCACATCGAGCCGCCCGCCTGTCTCGATCACGTGCGCGATTTTGCGCCCGTTCGTGATGGTGCGCTGCGCCACCTCAATCTGTTCGCCCTGGCCGGCATTGTGACGTTTCCGAGCTTCCATGCTGCTTCCGCCGCCCTTTATGCTTGGGCGCTGTGGCCGATGCGCTGGATGCGTCCGCTTGCGCTGCTCGCCAATGGAGCGATGCTGGCCTCGACTCCTATTGATGGGGGCCACTATTTCGTCGACCTTATCGCCGGACTGGCCGTCGCGGTCCTCGCGATCGTGGTTGCACGCTGGATATGCCGCTGGATGCTTGTGGCATTGCCGCTTCTTGCCGGACGCGCAAAATATGCCGAAGCGGCGGTCCCGGCGGAGTGAGGTGGTTATGGCACGGCAAGGCGGAGGCGTCCGGCGCAAGCTCGTGCAATTTGACGAGGAAACCTGGCTCGCGCTTGATCTGCTCAGGCGCGATCAGATGAAGAGCTTCGACGAGCTCGCAAGCGAAGCCTTTCGCGATCTTTTGCGTAAGCATGGACAGCCTGAAAATCTCAAGGCTGCGCTCAAGGAAAGCGCGCGCGCAACGCACCAGTCCGCGGCAAGACCGTTTGCGGCAGGCAGAAAATCGCATCGGTCCTCAAAACGAGGAAGATGACGCACAATGCCGCTGCGTGCCCTGTTCTTCGACGTCTTCGGCACGCTCGTCGATTTCCGCACCAGCGTGGCCAGGGAAGCCGAACGTCTGTTGGCTCCAATGGGCAACACGATCGATTGGCTTGCGTTTGCCGATGCCTGGCGCGGCGAATATCAGGGCGCCCTGGAAGAGGTGCGCGCGAGCCGTATTCCCTTCACCAAGCTTGATGTGCTGCACCGGCGCAATCTCGAGCGTATCCTGCGCCGCTTTGGCATTTCCGATCTTTCCGAAGATGTCGCCCGCGAGCTGAATCTGGCCTGGCATCGCCTCGACGCGTGGCCCGACGTCCCTCCGGCTTTGAAGCGTCTCAAACGCCGTTTCCTGCTCGCGCCAGTGTCGAACGGAAATATCTCACTGATGGTTGATCTCGCCCGCCGCAACGGGTTTCCGTGGGATGCGGTTCTCGGAGCCGAGGTGGCGCGCGACTACAAGCCGAAGCCGGGCGTTTATCTGACTGCCTGCGATGCTTTCGACCTGAAGCCGGAGGATTGCGCCATGGTGGCGGCGCATACGAACGATCTGCTTGCCGCGGCGCAATGCGGCCTGCGCACAGCGCACGTTGCACGACGCAACGAGCACGGGCCTGGGCGCGGTGAAGCGGCGCCGACCGCGCCAGTCGATTTCAGCGCCGCCGATCTTGCTGATTTGGCAGATCAACTCGGCGCTTAGTACCTCCCCTTTGAGCGGAGGTATTTACGGGCAGCGGTGAAGCACGGATTTGTAGGTCCCGTCCTGATCGGAAAAATCGATCGTGTGGTCCGCGCGGAGAGTAAACGTAACGTTGCCCAGCATCTGATTGCCGGCCGGCCCGCTGCACTCGACGTGGACTGCGAAGACGTCTCCCTCGCGCTTGACTTCGAGAACCTTGCATAGTCCCATGGGCGAGTTGATCTCGGTCGCGCTTATTGTCACCCGCGAAGCGGCCGGGCTTTCGGCCGTGCATGGCTCGTTTTCCGTGTAGCTGCCAATGAGCGGAAAGTCGTCTGCCGCAATCGCGATGGAGCCCGTGCCCAAGATCGCAAACAGGGCAAGGTGATTTGTGGCCTTCGCCTTATTCAATGCGCACCTCCGTTGTATGACGCTCCAAACCATGCCCGGGAGCACCGGCCCGTTACCCGTTCCATCAGTGAGTGATGGCATGTATTGGGGCCACGTGGAATAATGTAACCCTCCACGCGTAAATTGTTG
>DATCJI010000409.1:0-8022 GCA_036562835.1 Xanthobacteraceae bacterium
TTCCTCGCCCACGCGGCGCCACAGCTCGACGACGGGCGTCACGCTTTCGAACTGCTCGTTGCCGTCGAGCGTGACGAAATAAGGCTCCGCAATTCCATCAAGCACCGCCGCACTGGCGCAGAGCCGATCGATGTCGGCAGAGATCGCTCCGCCGAGCTTGAGCTTGAAATAGCGGTGCCCATAGGCGGCGATCGCCTCTTCCAGACTTTCCGGCAGGCCATCGTTGAGACGGCGTCCCCTTGTCTCCTCGCGGGTGAGCGCATCGACAAGCCCGACCGTGTGGCGGACGAAAATCGAACGCGCCGGGTGCAGCCCGGCGAGGAAAGCGGAGAGATCGAAACCGGCGAGATCGGGGGTGATCTCGGCCGTCACCCCCAGGCGGTTCTCGCGCACGAGGTCGAAGGCGGGCCGCGCTTCCAGCCTTGCCAGCGCGTCGACGATCCCGCGCTCGAGAAACGCGAGCCCGAACGAGGCGATGAGCCCGTTAAGCCCGCCCGCCGTGCACGCCGCGCGATGCTCCTTTCCGGCAGCAACGGACAGGCCGAAGGGGGTCGCCGTGCCGGCGGCGATCAGATGCTCGCGCGCGAGCTGTGCCGATTGCCGCAGCTGCTGAAAATTCTGCTCGTTCGACAGCTCGGGCGACTTGTCGAACCATTTCGGCACCAGTAGCTCGGCCGCAACACCTTCGCCTTCGCGGCCATCCGTAAGGCGAATGCGCGCGCGCACGTAAAGCTGCGGCGCCTCTCGGAGGGTCACCACGCCAAAGCGGAACGGCAGGCGCAGTTTCACCGGATGCTCGTAGAATTTGGCATCGAGCAGGCAAGCACGAATTGGCGACATCGTGTCTAGCCTCGGCGCCTTGACCCCATTCCGCCCAACTCCTTTAATGCTTGAGCGTTATATGGCCCCTCACCCGTGAGCAAGTGTTAGGAAATATACATGCGTGCAGCGGCCTGGCTGCGTCCTCTCTTGTTCTTGTTGCTGTTGATCGTGGTCTGGGATCTGGCGATCCGCATTTTCCAAATCCCGCCCTATCAGATCCCGGCGCCGCAAGACGTCGTGATCACGCTGTGGCAGGAGTGGCCGATGCTGCTTGAACAATCTGTACCCACGACGGTTGCCACGATTGAAGGCTTTCTGCTTTCGGCGGCCTTCGGCATTCCGGTCGCCATGATGATCGCCGGCTCCCGCACCGTTGAGAGCTATGTCTATCCGCTGTTGGTGTTCTCGCAGTCCATTCCCAAGATCGCGGTGGCGCCCCTTTTCGTTGTGTGGTTCGGTTTCGGCATGCTTCCCAAGGTGCTCTCCGCTTTCCTCCTCGGCTTCTTTCCAGTGGTCGTCTCCGCTGTGCAGGGCTTCAAGTCGGTCGAGCCGGACATGCTCGACCTTGCGCGCGCCATGGAAGCGAGTCGGCTGCAGACTTTTCGCATGGTCAGCCTGCCGCACGCGCTGCCCGCCATCTTTGCCGGGCTCAAGGTTTCCATAACGCTTGCGGTGGTGGGCGCCGTGGTGGGCGAATTCGTCGGCTCTAATTCCGGCATCGGCTTCGTGCTGCAGCGCTCCATCGGAACCTTCGAGCTGCCCACCATGTTTGCCGCACTGGTGGTGCTCGCGTTGATCGGAGTTGTCCTTTTCTGGATTCTCGATGTCATCGAGCGCCTTGCCATTCCCTGGCATGCAAGCCAACGCCAGGAGTTCTTCCTTGCGGCATGAGCTTGGCGACACACAAACATAAATACAGGAGGAAACCCATGATGCGATTTTTTATGGCAGCATTTGGCGCGGCGCTCATGGCGGGCCCGGCCGCGGCTGCCGACAAAGTGATTCTGATGCTCAACTGGTATGTCTATGGCGAGCATGCGCCGTTCTATTACGGCAAGGAGAAGGGAATTTTTGCCGATGCCGGCATCGATCTCGACATTCAGGAGGGACGCGGCGCGGGCGTGACCACGCAGGCGGTGGCGGCGCGTACCGCGCAATTCGGCTATGTCGACGTGCCAACGATGATGCGCGCGGCAGTCAAAGGCGCGCCCGTCATCTCAACCGGCGTCCTCCTGCAGACGAGCCCCATGTCGGCCATGGGCTTCGTCGAGAAAAACATCAGAAAGCCGGAGGACATCAAGGGCAAGACCGTCGCCACCACCCCGGGCGATTCCATGTCGCAGATCTGGCCGCTGTTCCTGAAGAAGACCGGCCTCAAGGAGAGCGACTTCAAGACCGTGTCAGGCGACGCGACGACGAAGCTAAATGCGGTGATCAACGGCCAGGCCGATCTCCTCCTCGGCTACGTCATGGACCAGAGCATGAAGATCAAGGACGCCACGGGGCGCGACGTCTACCCGATCAAGTTCGCCGATTACGGCGTCAACCTCGTGAGCTCGGGCATCATCACCACGACAGGCCTGATCAAGGATAATCCCGACCTCGTCAAGCGCATGATGCTGGCGAGCACGAAGGCGATCATCGCTTCCGTCAAGGATCCCAAGGCGGCGGCGCAGGCCATACTCAAGGCCAATCCGAAAGGCGGACGCATCGAGACCCTGACGCAAGGGTTCGAGCTGACCATTCCGCTCTATGCCGATCCCACCGGCTCCTCGCGGCAGCCGTTCAAGGTCAGTGAGCAAAATATGGCCGACACAGCTGCGGTCATGGTCGAGTATGGCGGGCTTGACGCCGCCGCGAAGGACAACCCGAAACAGTTCTACACCAACGAGTATCTGCCGGCAGACATGCCGTTGTGACGTTGTGGCCATCGCGAGCGCGATGGAGGGGGCGCCGGCACCGGCCGGGCGGCCGATTATCGATATTGTCGGCGCGGCGAAAACGTACCGCACGCGCGACGGCGAGGTGGCCTCGCTCCGGCCCATCGACCTGAGCATCGGCGACGGCGAGCTCTTTGTGGTTGTTGGGCCATCCGGCTGCGGCAAGACCACGCTGCTCAAGATGATCGCCGGCCTGCTGCCACCGAGCGAAGGTGAGATTCGCGTCGACGGCAAACGCATCACCAGGCCGCATGGGGGTGTGGGGATCGTCTTTCAGACCGCGCTGCTCCTGCCCTGGCGCAGCGTGATGCAGAACGTGATGATGCCGGTCGAGGTGAAGAACCTGCCCCGCGATTCCTATCGCAAGCGCGCGGCCGAGCTTTTGCGCATGGTCGGACTCGGGGGCTTCGAGGAGAAATATCCCTGGCAGCTCTCCGGCGGCATGCAGCAGCGCGCCGCCATCTGCCGGGCGCTCGTGCACGACCCCAAGATCGTGCTCATGGACGAGCCGTTCGGGGCGCTCGATGCCATGACGCGGGAGCGCATGAATGTCGAGCTGCAGCGCATTCAGGGAGAGACAAGAAAGACGGTCGTATTCATCACCCATTCGATCCCGGAGGCGGTGTTTCTCGGCGACCGCGTGCTGGTGATGACGGAGCGGCCGGGCCGGATCGCTGCCATCTATCCCGTACCGCTCCCTCGCCCGCGCGCACTCGACGTCATGGCCGCGCCTGCGTTTTTTGAGCTCACGCAAACCATACGGCGCCACTTCAACGTGCAGGGAAGCACAGACGCGTAGTCCGCGTGAGCGAAGCGACATGCGGGAACGAGCGAGCACCTATTCTTTTCCCCAGATTTCGCCAACGCTCAATCCGGGCTACGATCCGGGGGGCTGAAGGAGGCGATGCCATGTCCATCACCGTCGTCCCAGTCACCGAAAATTTCGCCGCGGAAATTGGCGATGTTGATCTCAGCCGCAAGCTCGATCCGACTGACGTAGGTGCCATCAAGCAAGCTTTCGCCAAATACGCGGTGCTGATCTTTCCCGACCAGCATCTGAGCCAGGACCAGCATCTCGATTTCGCCCGCGAGTTCGGCCCGCTGGAGACCACGATTGCGCGCCTCTACATCAAGGAGGCGCAGCTGCGCGTGCCCAAGGAATTCGCCGACGTATCCAACCTCGATCCGCGCAATCAGGTGTGGGAGAAGGACAGCCGGCAGCGCATGTTTCAGCTCGCGAACCGCCTTTGGCATACGGACAGCTCGTTCAAGCGCATACCCGCATTGTGCTCGCTCCTTTATGCGCGGACGATTCCGCCGGTCGGCGGCCACACAGAATTTGCCGACCTGCGGGCGGCCTATGACGCGCTTGCTCCCGAGATGAAACGGCAGCTCGAAGGCCTCGTCGCGGAGCATTCGATCTTCACCTCTCGCGCGCGGCTCGGTTTCACGGAGTTCAGCGAGAAGGAGCGCGCCGATATGCCGGCCGTGCCGCAGGCGATTGTGCGCACGCATCCGCAATCCGGACGCAGGACACTCTATATCGCTTCCCATGCAGGACGCATTTTCGGCTTACCGGAGGCCGAGGCGCGCACCCTCATCGAGCAGCTTCTCGCGCACGCCACCCAACGGCAGTTCGTCTACACGCATCGCTGGCGCGTACATGATCTCGTGATCTGGGACGATCGGTGCACCATGCATCGCGGCACCGATTTCGACGATCTGCGATGGAAGCGCGACATGCAGCGCGCCACCGTGCAGGACGTGGCTAATTCCTGCGAGCAGGAGGGGCTCGCCGTCGCCGCGGCTTAGCCTCAAGCGGGGCGAGCAGCAGCAGCGTATGCTGCCGGAACAGTTTTTCATGCGAGCGATTTCCTCGGGCAGACGGGTTATCCAAGATGAACGGCGTAGGGTATGCAAAATCGCCGATGTCTCTCCGCGTGCGCACGGCGCGCGATCGATTTTGCGCACGCGCTAAAATTGAGAGCCGCGCCTTTGCGCACCCTCCGGCACATAGCGGTAACGCATGACCGGACGTCTCATCGTACTCGTCGTCGGCCTCGTGCTCATCTTTCTTATTGCCGGAGGTTTCGCCGTCGCGTGGAAGCCAGCAATCGATCCGATTGCGCCGCCACAGCCTGCAGCGTTCGACGAAGCTCTGGTGCGGCGGGGCGCCGAGCTGGCCGCAATCGGCAACTGCATGACCTGCCATACGGCTGCGGGCGGATCCGCACTCGCCGGCGGCCGCGCGCTGCCGACCCCGTTCGGCACGATCTACTCGAGCAACATCACGCCCGATCCCGATACGGGCATCGGACGGTGGTCGGAGCCGGCATTCCAGCGCGCCATGCGCGAAGGCGTCGACCGCGCGGGCCATCACCTCTATCCGGCCTTTCCGTACAATCACTTCACTTTGGTTACTGAGGGCGACAACAAGGCGCTTTACGCGTATCTGATGACTCGAGATGTCGTGACCGCAAAAATTCCGGAAAACACCCTGCGCTTTCCGTACAACCTGCGCATCGCACTCGCCGGCTGGAAGCTTCTGTTCCTGCGCAAGGGTCCCTTTGAGCCGAATCGTTCGCAGAGCGAAGCATGGAACAGAGGTGCGTATCTGGTCGAGGGTCTCGGGCATTGCGGCGCATGTCATACGCAGCGCAATGCGCTGCAGGCAGAGCGAAGAGGTGAGCGCCTTGCCGGCGGAGAAGTGGAAGGCTGGACCGCTTACGCATTGAACCACGCCTCTCCGGCGCCCATGCCGTGGGATCAGCCCGCCCTTGCTTTCTATCTGAAAAACGGCTGGCACTCCGTGCACGGCATTGCACGTGGGCCAATGGCAGAGGTAACGCAGAATCTTGCCTCCGCCTCCGATGCGGACGTGCAAGCGATTGCGACTTACATCGCGAGCGCCATGGGCGAGCCGTCAGCCGAGCGAAAACGGCGAGGCGAGGCCGTGTTTGCGGAAGCGCGTCGGAGCGCTGCAGGCGCGAGCGGCCCTTCCGGCGAGACGGGCAGCACGTCGGCCGCCGCGCAGCAGAATTCCGACGCGCCGGGCGCTCTCATCTATGCTTCGGCTTGTGCGGTGTGCCACGAGAGCGGGCGCGCGCTTCCCTTCGACGGCATCTACCTTGCGCTGAGCACGGCGATGTACGGACCCGACCCTAAGAATTTGATCAGTGTCACTATGTTTGGACTGCCCGGCGCCGAAGGCGAGCAGAGTCCGATCATGCCCGGCTTTGCCGGCGCGCTCACGGACGCACAGCTTACCGCTCTCGTCGCTTACTTGCGCCAGCGCTTCAGCGACCAACCACAGTGGCAGGATATTGCTCAGCTCATTCGCGAAGCGCGCAGCGGAGAGCGCAGTGTTATAATTTATCCCACGCACGCCAGCACGTCTGGTCCTGGCGATGCGAGCCAGCGAGGATCGCCATGGTGAAACTTACGGTGAACGGCAAGCAGCATGAAATCTCGTCAGAACCCGATACGCCGCTTCTCTACGTGTTGCGCGACGAGCTCGAGCTCAACGGCGCGAAGTTTGGCTGCGGGCTCGGCCAGTGCGGCGCCTGCACGGTCCTGGTCGATGGCAACCCGGTGTTCTCCTGCGTCACGCCTCTGCTCGTGGTTGCCGGCAAGACCGTGACAACTGTGGAAGGACTTGGCAGCGAGCGTGAGCCCGGGCCCATGCAGCGCGCGTTCATCCAGGAGCAGGCGGCGCAGTGCGGCTACTGCATTCCCGGCATGATGATGCGCGCACATGCGCTCTTGCAGAAAAACCCGCGCGCAAGCGATGCCGATATTCGTGCGGCGTTGCAGCCCAATCTCTGCCGCTGCGGCACGCATATGCGCATCCTGCGCGCGGTGCGCCGCGCTGCCGAAACCATGCGCACGGCGCAAGCGAGCCCACACGCACATGGAGCCGTGCCATGAAGCCCGCTTGCATCGTGCTTTCGCGGCGCGAGGTGCTCGCGGGTACCGGCGTGCTCATCATGAGCTTTGCCGCAAGCCCGCCGCCGCTGGCGCGCGCGGCTGAAGGTGAGGGCGGTCAGCCGCCGCCCCTTCCGGGTAGTCTCAAGCTGAGCCCGCACCTGGATTCATGGATTCGCATTGCGGCCGATGGCGGCGTCACGGTGCTCACCGGCAAGGCCGAGTTGGGGCAAGGAATCAAGACCGCGCTTTTGCAGATTGCCGCCGAGCAACTCGATGTGCCGCTCGATAAGATTACGCTGATCACTGCCGACACCGCCGAGACCGCCAACGAAGGCTACACCTCCGGCAGCCAGTCCATGCAAAACAGCGGCACCGCCATACTCAACGCGGCGGCGCAGGTGCGCACGCTCCTGCTTACCCAGGCAGCGCAGCAGTTGGGATTACCCAGCGATCAGCTGCAGACGGAAGGGGGTGCGGTGGTCGCACCCGATGGGCGGCGGCTCGGTTATGGCGAGCTCGTCAGTGCTGAGATGCTGCACGTGCAGGCGCAGCCCACCTCGGCGCTCAAGGATCCGGCAACCTTCAAGGTCATGGGCAAGCGCGTCGCGCGCGTCGACATCCCCGCAAAAGTCACTGGCGGCGCTGCCTATGTGCAGGACCTGCGGCTTCCCGGAATGCTGCATGCGCGCATCCTGCGGCCGCCGAGCTACGGCGCGCAGCTCACGGACGTGCACACCACAGCTGTCGGGAAAATGCCCGGCGTGGTGAAAGTGATCCGCGACGGCAATTTCCTCGCCGTAGTGGCCGCGCGCGAATTTCCGGCGATCAAGGCCCTGCGGGCGCTCGCGTCCTCTGCGCGCTGGCAGGAAAGCGCGCAGCTGCCAAAGCAGCAGGAGCTCGCTTCCATGCTGCTGCGCCTGCCCGCACAAGACAGCACGATTTTACAGCAAGGCAACCCTCCGGCGGACGCGCAAAAAAACCTCGAGGCGACATTTACGCGCGCCTATCAGATGCACGGCTCCATCGGGCCTGCCTGTGCGGTCGCCAAATTCGAGGACGGGGCGCTTACGGTGTGGACGCATACGCAAGGCGTCTATCCGGATCGCGCTGCCATTGCCGAAATGCTGCATCTGCCGCCCGACCGCGTGCGTTGCATCCACATGGAAGGCGCGGGCTGCTACGGCCACAACGGCGCCGACGACGCGGCCGCCGACGCTGCGCTGATCGCGCGCTCGCTCCCCGGCAGGCCGGTGCGCGTTCAGTGGATGCGCGAGCAGGAGCATGCGTGGGAGCCGTATGGCCCCGCAATGGTGAGCAAGGCGCGTGCCGCACT
>DATCJI010000471.1:0-3713 GCA_036562835.1 Xanthobacteraceae bacterium
CGCCGTGCCGCCGCATCAGTACCGCGGAATGGGGGCCGAGCGCGCGCGCAAGCGAGCGGCCCTCTTCCGGCTTGACCACCAGCAGATTGCTGTCGCCGAAATCGTCGCGCTGATCCCAGAACGGCACGGTTTCCCCCAAGACCGCCGCCACGTGGAACACCGGCACGATGGGGACGCCGGCGATGCAGAACGGCATCACCGCGGGCGCGTGATGGTGGCAGATCGCCGTCACGTCCGGCCGCGCCTGATAGATGCAACCGTGGATCACGCGCTCGGCGTAGAGCTGGACCCTGGGCGACGCGACCGGCTTGGAATCGAGCGTGAATTCCAGAATATCGGCCGGCTCAACGAGTCCAGGCGAGCGGGAGCGCGAGAGCAGATAGCGTCCTGGATCGTTTGGGTGGCGCAGGCTTGCATGGCCGAACGCATCGAGCACGCCTTCGTTCGCCAGGATGCGATTGGCAAGAGCGACTTGATAGCGGGCGTCGGAGAGATTGTCGGACACGGCTTTCCCGTTCTGAGTGAACCTTGATGCCGCCGGAGCAAAGCGGAAACGGCCGCCGTTGCCAAGCGGAGTGCGAGGGGAAAGAGTGCCTTGCCAAGACCGTCTGATCTCAGCAGATTTGCGCGTGCAGCCGGGGTCGAAATTGGAGAACGATGCATGCATCCTTTGGTCGCCGTCATTGCGCCCGGCATGATGGGCGCCGCGGTCGGCAAGCGGCTGGTCGATCACGGCCTCAAAGTGCTGACCTCGCTCGAGGGGCGCAGCGCCGAAACGAGCGCGCGCGCCAGCGCCGCGGGAATGCTCGCGGCGAGCGACGAGGAGATCGTCGCGACCGATTTCATCTTGTCGATCCTGCCGCCGGGCGACGCCGTCGCGCTGGCGCAGCGGTTTGCGCCGGCGCTGACCGTCAGCAACAGCAAGCCGGTCTATATCGACTGCAACGCGGTGAGCCCGCGCACCGCCGAGCGCATCGCTGCCGTGATCGCGCCGACCGGCTCGCCCTTTGTCGATGCCGGCATCATCGGTGCGCCGCCGAAAGCAAACGACGCCGGCCCCCGCTTCTACGCTTCCGGCCCCGCTGCGCCGCGCTTTGCTGCGCTGAAGGACTACGGGCTCGATGTCCGCGTGCTTGGCGGTCCCATGAGCGCGGCCTCGGCGCTGAAGATGTCTTATGCCGGGATCACCAAGGGAACGCAGGCGCTGGGCGCGGCGATGATGCTGGCGGCGACGCGCGGCGGAACGGCCGATGCGCTCTTCGCCGAGTTGCAAGGGAGCCAGCCGCAGATGCTGGCTTGGCTCAAGCGCGGTCTGGCGCTGATGCCGCCGAAGGCCTACCGCTGGATCGCGGAGATGCACGAGATCGCCGATTTCGTCGGCGAAGACCCGTCGGCGCACGAGCTTTACCTCGGCGCGGCGCATTTCTACGAGCAGATCGCGCGCGACTTCGAGAGCGACAAGAAACAGGTTGCAGCCCTCGAGGCGTTCCTGAGTAAGGGCCCAGCGAGCTAGCCGCACCGCCGAGCTTCAACAGCGCGGCCTTCACGTACAGCGGCGGGGCTCTCCACGTTCCGGTTCGGTTGAGCTACTAGCGCAGGCGTAGCCGCACGGGTCCGGCTGGACGACTGACGGCACGACACGTTGCGGTTGCGCGGTTCCCTGTAAAGAACAGGCCGGAAACAGGGGGACCGACCCAGACATCATTTCCCACAGCCACAGGTTGGTCCTTCGCGCTACACGGTCGTCCCGGCCGACGCCCGAACAGCGGGCGGAGAGCCGGGACCCATGAACACCGGACAGTGATCCTGGGTCTCCGCCTTCGCGGAGACGACCAGGCAGGAGTGACCGCGTGTCATTCGCAAATCTCACGATGTCAAACAGCCCATCTCGTTCCCGCGCCCGTATTTCTGCGTCCGGGCTTTGCCTCTTTGCTTCACTCACCCCGGTTGAGGGGTGGGCGGAGCGCCGAGAGACGTTGGGGTGCTCGGCGGAACACCCCTGGGCGTGCACGTAACGCGGCACGCCAGGCGCCTAGCGAGGCGCCTTGCGTCCCATGACGCGGGACGCACGCCTCCCGGCGCTCCACCGTGGCGGTTTTGGGCTCCCGGGGCCGCGCTTCTCTCCCCGCTACCGCCCTCGGCTTGCGCTTCGGCCGGCAGCGGATCGGTCACAGCGAGCTCCTCGCAGCCAGGTCGTAGTGCCTGGCGGGCGCGGTCCCGTGCCTCCCGGGGCGACGGGTACGAGCCGCCGCCGCAGGACGCCACACCTCGCTCCGCATTCAGGATGCCTCGAGAACACGCCCTCAATGAGCAAGGCTGCGAGCAATCTAGTATAGCTTCTATACGTAGTCAAGAGGGTAGTTGGCACGTAGTCACAAGGAGATGCCCGGCTCGCCTCGAAGTACCTGAGCGGAAGGGAAAATTCGCAATCAAAAATTTTTTCCTGGACTCGCGTTACACGAATCTTCCAGAAGAGCGTATTCACCGAAATTACGTTTGGATCGCCGCTTTTGGAGGACAGCGGACATAAATCGACGTGTCGCCTCGGCCAAGTCGTCGAGTCTGACCCATAGCGGACATCGGCCGGATCGAAATCCTGCAGCGCGGCGGACGCTGCGTAGGGTGTGTTATCCTAAGGGCACGACGCGTGAATGGGCCAATGGAAATGACAAACGAAAATGGCAATCACAACGATCTACCCTATAACGATCCTGCATTTAAATGGGCCTGGGAAATTTATAAACAAGCTGATCATCTCGTTCATAGTCGCACTACGTTTTTTTTCGCCGCTCAAGCATTTTTAGTTGTGGCATATTCCACTTTCGCTGTTAACCGGTTTAACTGGAAGGAGAACCAAGGCATCTATATCATTGCGATGGGAATTATCGTGTTCACAGGCATTATTTTTTCACTGATCCTGTGGGAGTTAAATTACACCATCACCAAAAGAATGAAGGAAAAATTGAGAGATCCATATTTGGATAGGGACAAGATGTGGAAGGAATATGCCGAGCCAAGATGGCTACCTGCCAGAATAATTTTCGGAACGGTTATTCCGGTCTGCCTGCTTTTGGTCTGGACAGGCTTCGGGATAACTACGTTATTGATATCTAGATTACCCTCATAGTTCGGCGTGGCCTCACAACCGCTCCTGCAGGAAGCGGATGAGGCGCGGCGCCATGAAGCCGGAATAGCTGCCGGGCTCCTCGATCGGATCGTTGAGCCAATAGTGCGGCGCGCCCTGCACGATGCAGGGGCGCACGAAGAAGTTGGCCTGCTTCAATCTCAGCAGGAATGCGTCGGTCTGCGAGCGCCGGTTGACGAGATCGTCCTCGGTGCCCACGCTCAGAAAGACGCCGATATGATTGTTGGCAAAGGTCGCGTAGTTGATGGGCGACGCATCGAAATAGCCCCGCGGATCATCCATCGGCGCGCAGCCCATGAAATTCTCGATATTGTCCTCGCGCGGGCTCTGCAGCTGATAGCGCTGCCACATCTCGACGAGATCGTAGACGCCGTAGACGCCGACCAGCGCCTTCACCTTGGTGCTGACCGCGGCATGGGCATCGTTAGGATAGGCGTTCTTGAAGATCTCGCTTCCTGCGCCGAGCGCCGCCAGCGCGGCGAGGTGCGCGCCCGCGGATGCGCCGAATAGGCCGATGCGCTCGGGATCGACCTTGATCTCTCCCGCGCTGCCGCGGACGAATTGCACG
>DATCJI010000481.1:0-7491 GCA_036562835.1 Xanthobacteraceae bacterium
GTAGAGCATAAGCTTTTTCCGAAAACCGGTTCCCACGGTTCGGGATCATGCTCTGGGGTACGCGCTCACGGCACGTAGGCGGTGGCTTCGATCTCGAGCATATAGTTTTCGCGCAGCTTGCTCACGCCCACGACGGTGCGCGCAGGCAGTTCTTTGCCGAAATGCCGTACCCATACTTCGTTCAGAAGCGGAAGGTTCTCGTCGAAATTCATGATGTAACATGTGGCCTTCAGGCAATGCTCGAAGCCGCTGCCGGCGGCTTCAAGTATGGCCTTGAGGTTGGCAAGTGCCTGTGTTGCCTGCGCGGTAAATCCCCCTTCCACCACCCGGTTGCCCTGTTTTGCATCCCGCGGAGAGGCACCCGAACAGAATACCAGATTGCCGAGCTTCACTGCCTGCACCAGCGGCGCTCCGGTGACCGCCGCCTTGTCCGTATGGATCACTTCCTTTTTCATGCCCGCCGCTCCTCAAATCTGACGATCTGCCCGGTGGCTCTGCGCGTATCGTTACAGAATGTCTTGCCCCGCAAGAGCGGGCCATCCAGTATTCCATTGCATGAGCATGGGCAAAGCTCAAACGGATGAACCGATGCACTGGGACGAACTGGCGCTCGATCGCGTCTGCATGAGCTTCAACCACGGCAGGCCCGGCGAGTATCGCGCACTCGCAGACGCGACGTTTGCGGTCCGCCGCCGAGAGTTCTACTGCCTGCTCGGTCCCAGTGGCTGCGGCAAGTCGACTGTACTCAACCTGCTTGCCGGGTTCATCGCGCCGACGAGCGGCACCATCTGCATGGGCAAGCGCCCCATCGTGGCGGCGGGCACCGACCGCGTGGTCGTGTTTCAGGATGCCGCGAATGCGCTGTTTCCCTGGCTACGCGCGCACGAGAATGTCGAGTTCGGCCTCGCCATTCAGGGAATGCCGCGACGAAAAGCCGCGCAGAAGGCGCAGCACTACCTCGATCTCGTCGGGCTGTCAGCGCACGCGCAAAAATTTCCTTACGAGCTTTCCGGCGGAATGAAACAGCGGTGCCAGCTTGCGCGCGCGCTGGTGCTGGAGCCGGAAGTGCTGCTGATGGACGAGCCGTTTGCGGCGCTCGACGCGATCAGCAAGCGTATCATGCAGCGGGAGCTTGTTCGTATCTGGCAGCAGTTCCAGATCACCATCGTCTACATCACGCATGATGTGGGCGAAGCCGTCATGCTGGGCCAGAAGGTTGCAGTGATGCGCCGCGGGCCCGCCTCTTGCGTGAAAGAGGAGTTCGCAATCGATTTGCCTTACCCGCGCAAGCCGACGGATGGGCTCGTGACCGCAACCTACGCCAAGGTTGAAGCCGCGCTGCAGGACGAGGTGGGAGTTTCGCTCTATGCCGCCTAGTACCGCGCGCGTGTTGCATCAAACGGCAATGGCCGCACTTTCGATCCTGCTCGCGATCCTCGCCTGGGCTGCCTTCTCACGCTATTTCGGATTCCCCGACCTTGTCCCCTCGCCGTGGAGCACGTTCGAAACCGGCGCGCAGATGCTCTCGACCGGTGCGCTTGCCGCGCATGTCGGAATAAGCCTGCAACGCGTGCTGGTCGGCTACGCCGGCGGATGCGCTCTGGGCATCGTGATCGGCGCGCTGATGGGACGCATCTCGATCGTACGGCAGCTGGCCGATCCCGTGCTCCAGTTAATGCGGCCGATCTCGCCAGTGGCGCTGGTGCCCCTTTCCATTATCTGGTTCGGCATCGGCGACATGTCGCGGTATTTCATCATCTTCTACGCCGTCGTGATCATCATGATCCTGAATACGGCCGCGGGCGTCGCCTCCACCCCGACCATCCGGCTGAACGCGGCACGCTGCCTCGGCGCGCGTCCGCTGCAAATCTTCCGCCGCGTCATTATCCCGTCTGCCGTTCCCTACATTCTTACCGGCATGCGCGTGGCGCTCGGATTTGCTTTCATGGGCATCGTCGCCGCGGAAATGATTGCCGCGCAGTCCGGCATCGGTTACCTGATCATGCAATCGCGCATGCTGCTGCGCACCGACATCATGTTTGTTGGGCTCGTGACGCTGGGCGTGGTCGGAGCGCTGATCGATGCATGTTTTCGACTCGCCATCGGTCGCACCATGAAGCGCTTCATGGAGCACCAGGTGAATGTGTAGCGTAATAAGGAGCTCGTGGATGTATCAGTTCTCACGCAAGGGAACTTTGCGCAAAACCGCTGTTTCCGTGCCGCTGTTGCTGGCGAGCTTGTTGTTCTTGGCCGCGACTGCACCTGCCAATGCCGCCGATCCGAAGGTGCAGATTTTCAGCGGCACGGACGAGCACTGGGTGCAGTTTCAGGTCGCCAAGGCGAAAGGATTTTTCAAGAACGAGGGCCTCGATGCGGAAGTGACCGTCTTCACCACCGGCGCCACCGCCACTGAAGCGTTCCGCGCGGGCCGCGGCGACTTTATTTCCGCAGGCGACCTTCCCTCGATCGCCATGTGGAAGACGGGCAATGTCGTGGGACTGGCGCCCCTTTCTTCGGACACCGAGATCTTCGGCATCGTCGGGAAAAGCTCCATCAGCTCGCCCGCCGACCTGCGCGGCCGCAAGGTCGCAACCCGAATGGGATCGACGGGAGAGTTTCTGCTCTATCGCTATCTCGCCGCGGGCGGGCTCGCACCGTCGGACCTCACCATCGTCGATCTCGCGCCTCCCGACATGGTGCTCGCGCTGGTGCACGGCGATATCGACGCATTTGCATGGCTTGCGCCGTTCACGACCCGCGCGATCGCAACCGGCAAGGACATCAAGCTCATCACCAGCGCCAAAGGTCTTGCCAATAATCGCATTGTGCTCAGCGTCACCCGATCCTTCGCGGCGCATAATCCCACGCTCCTCGGCGCCGTATTGCGGGCCACGCATCGGGCGACCGAGTATGTGCGTTCCAATCCCGAAGACGCGACGAAGATCTGGGCGGATGCGGTGCAAGGCGACGTCAAGCAGTCGCTGCCGGTCGTGCGTATGATCACTTACGATATGACGTTCGACCCGCCGTTTGTCGGTGACCTGAACGAGCTCGCGAAGTTCATGGTGCAGAAGGGCGCGCTGAAAGAGTCAATCGACTGGACGAAGGACATGAATACGAGCTTCCTGCGCGAGGTCGATCCCAAGCTGGTCTCTAATACCTCCCCCTGAAAGGGGGAGGTCGGCGAGCGAAGCGAGCCGGGTGGGGTCGCATTATCTGAAAACTAGGCCCCCAACCGGCTGTGATCTCGCTTCGCTCGTTCGGCAATCGACCCTTGCGTATACAGAAAGAAGTCTCGATGCCGCTTCTCGCAAAAAGGACTGCGCCGGGACGACAGTTTGCGTGGCTTCCCGTGACCACGCTCGCCTCGGGCACAGCGCTGCGCCTTCCTATGCATCTGCTCACCGGCGCGGCTGACGGTCCCACGCTGGGCATTCTCACGACAGTGCATGGCGATGAAACTGCGGCGTTGATGGCGGTGCGTCAGCTGCTCGCCACGCTTGATGATGGCGCTGCGCTGCGCGGTCGTGTTGCCGCCATCCCGGTTGGCAATCCGCTTGCCGTTTCGGTGTTCAACCGCCAAACGCCCGAACAGCATGGAAAGACGGACCTGCACGAAGTCTTTCCGGGAAATGCAAGCGGTAATTTGACCCAGCGCATGGCGCACGCGATTACGAGCAATCTGCTCGATCATGTGGATGCCTTCGTCGATATCCATTGCGGCGGATTGGGAGGCAGACTGCAGAACCGAGCCGACCTGGATGCTAGCGCGCCAAAGGAAGTATACGAGCGCTCGCTGGCGCTCTGCCGCGCTTTCAATTCCATGTTCGTGCACGCGAACAATCTGGCCGGCACAGCCGCGCGTTATTGCAACTCGAAAAACATTCCGACTGCCAATCCCGAGATTGGCGGCGTGTACCTCGGCACGGAGGCGGAGAAGGCCTATCTGGAGGAAACGGTCTCCGGCCTGCGCTCGATCATGGCGAGCCTGGGGATGATCGCCGCTGAGGCGAAACCAGCCAAACGGCAGCTCCTCTTTGGCGTGAAAAGCCGGGTTGAGGTCAACCCCTCGGTCGGCGGTTTTTTGCAGTCCAATTTCACGAATCCTTCCGACCTCGGAAAGCGCATCGATAAAGGAGCGAAGCTCGGCGACGTCATCGATCTGTACAGTTTCGAAACCCTCGAAGAGCTGCGTGCCCCAGTGGTGGGTTATCTGTTTTTTTCGCGCTATTCCGGCGTCGCGGACGCCTGTACCAAAGCATTTGCACTTGCTGAAGAAGCAACATCGACATGGCTCTGAACTCCGTGCGAGCCATTCTGCTCGACCCGAAGGATGATGTGGCGGCCGTGCTGGACAGCGTCGCCAAAGGCGACATTGTTACGATCACCGATGCGGTCTCCGGAAAGCCGCTGATGCATCTCGATGTCCGGCAGGAGATTCCCTTCGGTCACAAGGTCGCGCTGCGCGAAATCGCGAGCGACAAGCCCGTGTTTCGCTATGGCTGGCCCATCGGGATTGCAACGGCCGACATCAGGATGGGCGAGCACGTACACTCGCATAATATGCGCAGTGCGCTGTCTCCGGCTGCAAAACAGGCTGCGCGAGAATCGCTCGTGCGCTCCGCGCAATGGGTGCGCAACCTGGTGAATAGCTGCGTGCAGGCCGCGGGTGGCTCGCCCGAAAGCGCGAGCGCCATGGCGGAAGCCATAACCGAAGCGCATTTGCGGGGCGTGGAAACGCACGGGCTCCGGCGCCTCTCTCCTTATATTGCGCGTATCCGCTCCGGGGGCGTGCAGGCGAACGCGCGTCCACAGATCAGCGCGGCGAAAGCTTTGCTGCACGTCGACGGCCGCAATGGCATTGGGCACCACGTCGCAAGCGTTGCTGCACGCGCGGTAAGCGAGGCGGCGCGCGAGTTCAGCATCGCCATTGCGCTGGTGAAGAACAGCAATCATTTCGGGTTTGCCGGATATTATGCGACGCTCATAGCGGCCGAAGGGCAGCTCGGGATTATCAGCTCCAATGGCCAGGTCTGCGTCGGGCCGGAAGGCGCGAGGCAGCCCGTGCTCAGCAACAATCCGCTTGCGATTGCCGCGGCACTGCCGGAGCGCGATGCGTTTCTCGAGCTCGATCTCGCCACAAGCGCAACCTCGCGCGCCAATGTTGTGGAAGCGCGGAAATTTCGTACCCTGTTGCCGGCGGGTTGGGCCCAGGACTGTTCCGGAACGCCGACCCGCGATCCGGCTGCGGCACTTGCGGGCACGCTGCTTGCGTTCGGGGGCGAAAAGGGCTTTGGCCTGCTTGTCGCACTTGAAGCGCTGACCGGCGTTCTATGCGGCGGCGCCTTCGCGGATGAGGTCTCGTCGAAAGAAGCAGCACCAGGCGCGCCTGAGGGCACCGCGCACACCCTGATCGCGATTGATCTCGAAACCGCGCTCGGCCGCGATGGCTATGCAGAGCGCCTGGATCAGCTTATCCGCAAGCTCAAAGAGCTGCCCATGCATCCGGACGCGCCGGACGTGCGCTATCCGGGAGAGCGGCGGTGGAGACTGCGGCGCGAGCGTCTGCGCAACGGCGTTCCCCTGAGCCAATCCGACATCGAAGAAGCTAGGCGGCTTGCCAAGGAGCTTGGCGTCCCCAGTCATGAATTGGACTGAAAAGCTGACCGGTTACGAGCGCCGCAACGGCCGCAAGGGCATCCGCAACCTCGTTGCGGTGCTCGCGGCCGCCGACAACGTCAATCCGCTGGCGCGACAACTCGCTGCCCGCATTCCAGGCGTCGTGTGCCTGCCGGCGAGTTATGGGCGGGGGCAGATGGGCCGCGACTTCGAGCTGAGCCTGCGCGCGATGAGCGGCCTTGCCGCACATCCGAATGTGGCGGAGTGTCTCGTTGTCTCTTTCGAGCCGGAGAGCGGCGAGCGCGTCGCCGAGCGCGCAAACAAACTTGGGCGCAAGGTGCAGACGCTTTCCTTTCTCGATTGTGGCGGCCTTAATGAATGTCTCGAGCGCGGCGCGCCTTTGCTGCGCGAGTTGTGCGCGCGCGCTGCGGGAGCCCCGCGCGTATCCATCGCCGCAGATCATCTTCTCATCGGTCTGGAATGCGGCGGCTCCGACACCACTTCCGGACTGTTCGGCAATCCGGCGCTGGGCGCCTTTACGGACGCATTCGTTGATCTGGGCGGTACGGCTGTTTTCTCAGAGCCCGTGGAGTGTCTCGGCGGCGAGGCGCTGTTGCGCAAGCGCGCCGCTTCATCCGAGATCGCCGCTCGCCTCGTTGCGACGGTGCATTCCTATGACGCGCTTGCGCGCGAGCACGGCGTCGACCTTGCAGGAACGAATCCGACCCCCGACAATCTCGCAGGCGGCCTCACATCGATCGAAGAGAAATCGCTCGGTGCTCTCGCCAAGACGGGATCGAGGCCGATCATGGGCGTCATTGAGTATGCGGAATATCCACCCGCGTCCGGTGTCTGGATGATGGATGCGCCTGCGGCGGCAGTTGAGAATGTGACGGCGCTGGCGGCCGCCGGCGCGCAAGTGGTTTGCTTCGTGACCGGGACCGGCAATCCGACGGGCCATCCGGTTTCGCCCACGATCAAGATCACCGCAAACCCGAACACGATGCAACGCATGCGGGAGCATATCGACGTTGATCTGACGGCCATGCTGCACGGACGCATGAACGTGGCAGAAGGCGCGCAGGAAATTGCAGCCGCAGTCGGCGAGATCAGCAATGCTAGCCTCACCGCGGCGGAACGGCTGCAATATCTCGAAACCAATATCAGCCGCATCGGCCCTTCGGTGTGAATCCATGAAAACAGCGTCAAGAGTGTTTGCCTGGCTGTTACTGCTGCTGCCTGCCTCCGCACAGGAGTGGCCCAGCCGGCCAATCACGCTCGTCGTCAGTTTTGCAGCAGGAAGCGGCGACGATCTGTTGGCGCGCATTCTAAGTCCGGCATTATCCGAGTTGCTCGGCCAGCAGATCGTGGTGGAGAACGTAGGCGGCGCAGGCGGAATGAGCGGCGTGAACCGCGTCGCCAAGGCTGCACCCGACGGATATCAGGTGATATTGGGCGGCACCGGCACTTTTGCCGCCAATCAGACACTCTACAAACATCCGCTTTACAATGCGCTCACCGACTTCGAGCCCGTCGCTCTCATGACAGAGCAGCCGATGGCGCTGATCGTGCGCAACGAGTTGGCGGTCGACACGCTGCAGCAGTTCACCGCATACGCGAAGCCAAACCAGACGAAAATGCAATTCGGATCGGGCGGCCCCGGCTCGGCCACGCACCTGGCTTGCGTGCTTCTCAACTCGGCCATTGGCGTGAGCGTCACGCACGTGCCCTATCGGTCCGCCGCCATGGCGATACAGGATATCATCGGAGGCCGGCTCGATTATGTGTGCCCGATCGTGTCGACCGCGATCGCGCAGATCGAAGGCCACCAGGTGAAGCCGGTCGCATTATTGTCAAAAACGCGCAGCGCCG